>NZ_BAAHSH010000049.1:0-97881 GCF_054660755.1 Faecalimonas hominis | reverse complement strand
TTTTGCAACAGCCCCTTTCACTTCTTCTTTTATGCCACACAATATTTTTGGATTGTCTTCTCAAAGTCTGCATTTTTTTCTGCACATTGTACTGTCAAAACTTTCGTCAAGTCCAAACTCAATACGCCAAGAATAGATTTTGCATCAATAATAAACCTATTGTAAGATATATCAATATCAAAATCGCATTTTTCTGCCGAAGTCACAAAATCTTTCACATCGGATGTTTCTGACAATCTGATTTTATATTCTCGTCTCATATACGAACCCTCTTTTCTATTTTATATCAAACTTTGTTCATTTGAGCCATCTATTATTATCCCACATATCCACAGCACTCGTCAATGTCATGGTTTACCAATTTTCGACCTGATTCGACAAAATTATTGTGTAAACTCCACCATATGCTTGCGATATTTCAGAGGAAGATGCTGTCTCTGTAAGCGATAATTTTCTCTCTCACTAATGGAAATACTTTCGCATACCCCTTTCCACAAGGTTTCCATTTGCCTTTCTTTGTGAGAGTACAAAGCAGTTTTTTCTCTGTCCGGCTTTTCTCCAGTAACCAAAAACCAGTGCTTTTCTCTTTGATGTATCAGAGTCATATTATGAACTGCATCATAAATCAGCCAGTTTTCTAACGGAAGACGGTTAGCAAAGTGTTCCGCGATACATGTAAGTATCTGATTTTCCGGCTCAATTTCCGCAAATAGAACTCCATTTGACAATTCCCTGAACCGTACAATCTCCTTGAAAAAGTGCGCTTCGTTCGATACTCTCCTGCTCAGTTCAAATACTTTACAGACATCTTCATTTCCTAAATGTTCCGCTATCCTTCTGCTATTTGGAATATTCCTTGCCTCAATCATCATTCCTAGTACAGCATTGCCTTTTTCGGTATTATGCGAAAGCATCGCATGATAGATTTCCCGGTACACTTCCATTCCCAAGTGCTTCTGAATCATATGCTCAACTGCGTCCGCTTTCTTTTCTGACGGCTCACTTTCCACATATTCGCAGAACAGTTCCTGCTCTATATTCCCTCTTAGAGCAACCCCCACCTGCTCTCTTGTCGGTTTCATCTTCCACGCATCATAAATTCCCGAATATATACCTGTCATCGTATTCTCACAAATAAATACTTTTTTCATCAAAAACCTGTTCCTTTCTGAAGTTCACATCATCAAACAAGGATAACTGTCTGTACGTCATCTGTTGAATATGTGCCGGCGTTTTCCCCTGTGCGCTCAACAAATTCCTTGTAATATAGTCCTCCTCGATTTTCGTCGGGTACATCATTTTCCCATTGCAGGTCAAAAAATATAATGCCCGTTTTAACACTACCCCCATTTTCTTTAAATCATCGAACCCGAGAACTGTCGTCTTTCTCGCTTTAATGATTCTTGATGCCGACTTGTGTGCTATACCCGGAACTCTTAAAAGCGTATAATAATCCGCCTTATTTACTTCCACCGGAAAGTTGTCCAAATGCTTCAGCGCCCAATTACACTTTGGATCAAATAGAACATTAAAATTTGGACTGTCCTCCGACAAAAGTTCTTTCGCTTCAAACCCATAATATCGCAGCAGCCAGTCTGCCTGATATAAGCGGTGTTCACGAAGCAGCGGAGGACCTTCATCGGTCCTTGCCGGTAAGTTTGAATCTTCATTCACCTGCACAAATGCGGAGTAAAACACTCTCTTTAGCCCAAATTTCTTATATAAAGACTCTGCCACATGCATAATCTGAAAATCCGTTTCCGGTGTTGCGCCAATAATCATCTGTGTACTTTGTCCGGCAGGAACAAAACGCGGTGCATTTCTGTATAACGCCACCTCTTGTTTATTCTCATTCATAACATTCTGAACAAGTCTCATCGGTTTCAATATGTTCTCTCTTGTCTTATGGGGTGCAAGAAGGCGCAGGTTTTCTGCTGTGGGAAGTTCCAGATTCACACTCATTCTGTCTGCCAAAAAACCCGTCTTCTGTATCAATTCCTGACTTGCACCCGGAATTGCCTTTACGTGAATATAGCCCTGAAACTTATACTTTGTCCGCAATTTATAAAGTGTCTCATAGAGAAGCCCCATTGTATAGTCAGGGCTTTTCAATACTCCCGAACTTAAAAACAACCCTTCAATATAATTCCTCCTATAGAATTCCATCGTCAGTGTACAGACCTCCTCAGGAGTAAAAGAAGTTCTCGGAACGTCATTAGAAGAACGGTTAATACAATATTTGCAATCAAAAATACACTCGTTTGTAAATAAAATCTTCAACAGAGAAATACAACGTCCGTCCGCCGAAAAACTATGACATATACCGGATTTCACACAATTTCCAATTCCCGTACCGTCATTTCTCCTATCCACACCGCTGGAAGTACAGGCAACATCGTATTTTGCCGCATCTGTCAATATATTCAGTTTCTCCTCTATGGACATCTTTTCCGCAATTCTCATACCACACCTCGAATATATGTTCTGTTTCTTATATCTTATCACACAGAACACACGTTTGCAACTGTTTTATTCAACAAAAAAAACAGTCAACTTCTTTTATTGAAATCAACTGTCTTTCTTGTTTTATGCTAATTTATCAATGGCATCTTTCAGATAATCATGATGTACTTCATAGAATTTTTCCTGTTCTACCATTTCCGCCAATTTTGGATCAATCGGCATTTTCCCAAGTACATCTATATTTAATTCTTTTGCGATTTCTTCCACATGGCTTTCACCGAATACGGAAATTTTCTTCTTACAGTCGGGGCATTCCAAATAGCTGAAATTCTCCACAATTCCTAAAATAGGAATATCCATCTGTCTCGCCATATAGTACGCTTTTTTTACAATCATCTGTACTAAATCCTGAGGAGAAGATACAATCACAACACCGTCAAGAGGAAGTGATTGGAACACTGTAAGCGGAACATCTCCCGTTCCCGGAGGCATGTCTACAAACAGATAGTCTAAATCGCCCCAAAGCACTTCGTTCCAAAACTGTTTTACCACTCCCGCAATAATAGGTCCTCTCCAGATAACAGGCGTATCTTCCGAATCCAACAGAAGATTTACAGACATGATTCTTGTCTCATCTTTCGCTATACACGGGAACATTCCTAATTCGTTTCCAACTGCATGCTCATGAATTCCATACATTTTCGGAATGGAAGGTCCTGTAATATCCGCATCAAGAATACCTACTGAATATCCCTGTTCTCTCATCATTCTGGCGAGGGAAGCCGTTACCATTGATTTCCCGACCCCGCCTTTTCCACTGACAACTCCGATTACTTTTTTTACATGTGTGTATTCATTTGCCGGAACTTTTAAGTCCATTTTACTTGGGCAAGAGCCGGCATGTTCACATGAAGAACAACTCTCCGGTGAACATGAACCATTCTTTTCCTGTTCTGCCATTTTATTTCACTTCCTATTCTTCCACTACTGCGATTAATTCCACTTCACAAAGTACGTTTTTCGGTAAAGTTTTTACTGCCACACAACTTCTTGCCGGTTTTGATGTGAAGTATTTTGCATAAACTTCGTTAAATGCTGCAAAGTCTGCCATATCACTTAAGAAACATGTTGTCTTTAGCACTTTGTCAAATGAACTTCCTGCTGCTTTTAAAACTTCTCCTGCATTTTTACAAACCTGCTCTGTCTGTCCTGCAATATCGTCCGCCTCAACAGTGTCTGTCTCAGGGTTGATGGCGATTTGTCCTGCGGAATAAAAAATTCCGTTATGTACATATCCCTGTGAATATGGTCCTAATGCTTTTGGTGCTTTCTCTGTTGATACTACTTTCATAATTAAACTCTCCTTTTATTTATAAATTTAAAATGCTTTTGCATCTTATTTATGAAACATCTGCCAAATCATCACGGGTAACGTCCCTCAGCCATTTGTAACTGAAGAATCGTTTAATCGTAAATGGCAGTTTAATAATTTCATCACTCATTAGTATAACATAAACTACCGGCACACTACAATGGAATATGAACGCTGCCGCCGCTCCCAAAAGAATCGAGCAGCCCCACATCGTTCCAACGTCCAGTGCAAGACCGAATTTTGTATCTCCGCCCGAGCGGAAAACTCCCACGACAAGCGTACAGTTGACTGCCTGCGCAATCGCAAAATAAGACATAACAAAGAACATAAACACAAGGTACCCCTGTGCTTCCTCGGATAAAGCCATAGTCGCATTTGCTATCGGTGCGGAAATCAAAATCACCGCAGCTCCTAAAATTCCCAAAATCAAACTCAGCACGGTAAATCTTTTTCCATATGCCTTTGCATGCTCCAATTTCTTTTCACCGATTGTTTTCCCCAAATAAATTGCCGTGGCATTGGAAATACCAAACACAACCACCTGCGCCAACTGTCTCACAACCTGTGCCACGGAGTTCGCTGCCACCGCCGCGCTTCCCAAATGTCCGATAATCGCCGTGTTCGCTGAACTTCCCATTCCCCACATCAATTCGTTTAAAACAACCGGCATAGAATAAACTAAATAATCTTTCAACAATACCCTGTCTGTGTGCCATAAATCATATAAGCGGATTTTCACCACTTTGTTTTTAAAATGTGCATAGCACATCACAATGGCAAATTCAATAATTCTTGATATGAGCGTTCCAATGGCTGCACCGCGCACACCCAAGGCAGGGAATCCCAGAAGGCCATAGATTAATATCGCATTGATAGTGATGTTTGCACAGAGAGAAATCATATACACAACTGTCGCAATCACTACTCTCTCTATACTTCTCATAATATTTAGGTACACCTGCGTAAACGCCATAAAAATATAGGAACAACCCACTATCTGCAAATATTTTACACCCTCTGCAATGACAGCCGGCTCACTTGTGTAAATTCTCATCAGCGTCTCCGGGAAAAACAGCGCTCCCGAACTGAAAAGAAGTGCGACAATACAGCCAAAACGAAGTCCCATTCCCAATATTTTTTCAATCGTTCTCGTGTCGCCTTTTCCCCAATACTGTGCTGTAAGTACCGTTGCTCCCGATGTAATTCCCATAAAAATCAGCGTCATAATAAACTGAATCTGCCCTGCCAGAGAAGCGCCTGAAAGTACGTCTTCCCCTACCGCTCCAAGCATCATTACGTCCGCTGCCGTTACACCGACATTAATCAAATTCTGTAACGCCATGGGAACAACCAGCACAAGTACATTTTTGTAAAACTGTTTCCAGTCAATACCCAATTCATTTTTTGTCTGCCGTTTTCTCACTCCGGTAAACATAATTCCCTCCTCCTGTACATTCAAAAGGAACTGCAAAATGCAATTCCTCTTTCTTAATTATCCTGTTCTTTCTTTTTCAACATCACCAGTGCAATTAAACCTGCTATAAGCATGAAAATAGAAATAAACTGGGACGTAGATAAAATACTTACATTTCCACGCGGATCATTTCTCAGGCACTCGATAAGAAATCTTCCTATACTATAGAAAATCATATAGGAAACAACGACAATACCGTCCTTTTTCTTCTTTCCCGCAATGTAAATCAACAGGAAAAAGTGCAGAAAATCTGCTCCGCTTGACAATAACTGTGTCGGAATCAAAGACACTCCGTTCGGTGCAAACGGGGAATCGTGAAAAGTAATTCCATACCACGCACCTGTTTCCCGTCCATAGCAGCACCCCGCCAAAAAACACCCGATTCTTCCGAATCCCTGCGCAAGTGCTAGTGAGGGAACTGCCACATCAAAATATTTAAGCACCGGGAGTTTCTTCCATTTACAATAGATATACGCTCCGAGTATTCCTCCGAGTATTCCCCCGTAAACAACAAACCCTTCCGAGAAACTTAACAAAATTTTCGGGTTCTCCATAATACTTTTTATTTCCGTGAGAAAAAATAATAATTTTGCTCCTATTACGCCTCCGATAAGTCCTAATATTCCCAAACCATATATTTCTTCTCCATTTAAACCCTGTTTCTTTGCTCTCCCTTCAGCGACAAAAAACGCCGAAACTATTCCGATTGCAATAAGCAATCCATAACTGTACACCGTAACCGGCCCTATTTCAAATAATTTATATTGCATCTTTTCACCTCTCTTTTTCCCTATTCTACATGAAAACAGTAAAAAAATCCATTCCCTTTCATACAAAAATTTCCCAAATGCCGCCAACCCATCTGACATTTGGGAAATCTCTAATTTATTTTTTCATATGCTATCCGCAAAGTATCCCCTGCGGTATCTTTATAATCCACTACACCGCAATAAGAAAATCCCTGCTTTTCCAAAAATCTCTGCATAGCCAGATTTTTCTTATGCGTGTCTGTTCTGAGACTTTTTCGCCCCTTCTTCATACACAAATTTTCCGCAAAAGAAATCATTTCCTCCGCAACTTTTGTGCCTCGGTATTTTTCTGCCACTGCCATGCGGTGAATTGTCATATATGGTTCGCTATCCGTCAGCCAGCCCTGTCCTTCTATTTCTTTATAACACTCTTCCGGCACAGGTGTCACAACCATAACCCCCGCCGTTTCGTTATCACAAATTGCCACATAACATTCTTCCAAAATAATGTCACGTCGAAACACTTCCTCATTCGGATAACCATTCTGCCACTGGTCCATATCAAATGCCCGCATAAATACTTTCGCATTATCAATGATTTCCATTATCTCAGGCAAATCAGCTATTTCCGCCCTGCGACATATCATCTTTTCTTCCATGACTAGTCCTCAAAGGTTTCTTTTAGTTTATCCATAAAACCTTTTTTCTTCGGTTTTTTCTTTTCCTCTTCGGCCACCGGTTCTTCCTGATGTAAAGAATTCCCCGTCAATGCATCAAACTTGCGAAGAGCCTCTTTTGCTTCCGCACTTAATTTTTCCGGTGTCTGAATCACTAACGTTACATAGTGGTCACCGCGAAGCTGCGGATTGCGGAGAGAAGGAACACCTTTTCCTTTTAACCTTACTTTCGTATCTGTCTTTGTTCCCGCTTTTACCGTATAAATAACTTCCCCATCAACTGTCTTAATGCGCACATCTCCGCCTAACGCCGCCTGAGCAAATGTAATTGGCGCCGTAGAGAAAATATGTACGTCCTGTCTCTGGAAAATAGGGTGTCTTGACACTGTAACTTCTACGAGTAAATCTCCTCTAGGGCCACCGTTTACACCCGGTTCGCCTTTATCACGGATTCTTACGCTCTGACCGTTATCAATTCCTGCAGGAATGGACACTTTAATCGTCTTTTTCGTAGAAACATAGCCTGTTCCGCCACAATCTGAACATTTCTCTTTAATAATTTTTCCGCTTCCGTGACAATCAGGACAAGTCTGTACATTTTGCACCGTTCCAAAGAAAGACTGCTGTGTATAGACAACCTGTCCTTTTCCGCCACATTTCGAACAGGTTTCAGGGCTTGTCCCCGGTTTCGCTCCTGTTCCGTTACATGTTTTACAAGGTTCTTTTAAAATAACGTCCAATTCTTTTTCACAGCCAAAGATTGCCTCCTCAAATGTGATGCGAACTCCTTTACGGACATTCGCCCCTTTCATCGGACCGTTGTTAGCACGCCCTGAACGACGTCCGCCGCCAAAGAAATCTCCAAAAATATCTCCAAAAATGTCTCCGAAATCAGCGCTGCTGAATCCGCCGAAGCCTCCCGCTCCGCCTGCACCGCCTCCTTCAAATGCAGCGTGTCCAAACTGGTCATACTGACGGCGTTTTTCCGGATCACTTAACACAGCATACGCTTCTGAGGCTTCCTTAAATTTTTTCTCCGCCTCTGCATCTCCCGGATTCATATCAGGGTGATATTTTTTGGCTAACACTCTATATGCTTTTTTCAGTGCTGCGTCATCAGCATTTCTGTCAACACCCAACACCTCATAATAATCTCTTTTTGTTTCAGCCATTTTTTATCTACCTTTCATATTTATTTACAAGGAAGTTCTGCGAAACCTGAATTTCCTCAAATTCCGCAGAACATCTCCTTACCTATTCCTGTTAGAATTAAACTTCTTTGTAATCTCCGTCAACTACATCGTCACCGTTAAATCCTTCCGGCGCCGGACCTGCCTGCTGTTCAGGTGCCGGTCCTGCCTGCTGTGCTCCTGCCTGCTCATACATTTTTGTAAATAACTGCTGTGCACTTGTCATTAATTTTTCTTTTCCGGCTTTGATTTCTTCAACCTGTGCGTCTGTAACGTTTTCAGGTGTCGATTTTGCCAAAATATCTTTTAATGCCTGAATATCAGCCTCAACTGCTGCTTTTTCATTTGCATCAATCTTATCTCCAACTTCGCTTAATGCTTTTTCTGTCTGGAAAATCATTGCATCAGCATCATTTCTTGCATCGATTGCTTCTTTACGTTTCTTATCCTGTGCTTCAAATTCTGCCGCTTCTTTTACAGCTTTTTCAATGTCGCTGTCTGACATGTTAGAACCTGCTGTAATTGTAATGTGCTGTTCTTTTCCTGTTCCCAAATCTTTTGCAGATACATTTACAATACCGTTTGCATCAATATCGAATGTAACTTCAATCTGAGGGATTCCTCGTGGAGCCGGTGCAATTCCGTCAAGTCTGAACTGTCCAAGTGATTTGTTATCTCTTGCAAACTGTCTTTCTCCCTGAACAACGTTGATATCTACCGCTGACTGGTTATCTGCTGCTGTAGAGAAAATCTGGCTTTTCTTTGTTGGAATTGTTGTATTTCTTTCAATTAATCTCGTTGCGATACCACCCATTGTTTCGATAGATAATGAAAGTGGAGTTACATCAAGTAAAAGAATGTCGCCTGCACCTGCATCTCCTGCTAATTTACCACCCTGAACAGATGCTCCTAAAGCAACACATTCGTCCGGATTTAATGATTTACTTGGTTCTTTTCCTGTCAACTGTTTTACTTTATCCTGAACAGCAGGAATACGTGTAGAACCACCTACTAATAATACCTGACCTAATTCTGATGCTGTAAGTCCTGCGTCTGACAATGCTCTTGTAACAGGTTCTGCAGTTCTTTCAACTAAGTCATGTGTTAATTCATCAAATTTTGCTCTTGTAAGGTTCATATCAAAGTGTTTTGGACCTTCTGCTGTTGCTGTGATGAACGGTAAGTTAATATTTGTTGTTGTTGCAGAAGAAAGTTCTTTTTTTGCTTTTTCTGCTGCTTCTTTTAATCTCTGAAGTGCCATTTTATCTGTAGATAAATCAACACCTTCCATACGTTTGAATTCTGCTAACATATAATCTGTGATTTTCTGGTCGAAGTCATCTCCACCAAGTTTGTTATCTCCGGCTGTCGATAATACTTCGATAACTCCGTCACCGATTTCAATGATAGAAACATCGAATGTACCTCCACCGAGGTCATATACCATAATTTTCTGTTCTTTTTCGTTATCAAGACCATATGCAAGTGCTGCTGCTGTTGGTTCGTTGATGATACGTTTTACATCAAGGCCTGCGATTTTACCTGCGTCTTTTGTTGCCTGACGCTGAGCATCGTTGAAATAAGCAGGAACTGTGATAACTGCTTCTGAAACTTTTTCTCCCAAATAACTTTCAGCATCTGCCTTTAATTTTTGAAGTACCATCGCTGAAATTTCCTGTGGAGAATATTTTTTATCATCAATAGTAACCTTGTAATCTGTACCCATTTCTCTTTTAATAGATGAAATTGTTTTATCTGCGTTTGTTACAGCCTGACGTTTTGCAGGTTCACCAACTAAACGTTCTCCTGTTTTTGTAAATGCTACAACTGATGGTGTTGTTCTTGCCCCTTCTGTATTTGCGATTACTGTTGGCTGTCCACCTTCCATAACTGCTACACAACTGTTTGTTGTTCCTAAGTCAATACCAATAATTTTTCCCATGATTAATTCCTCCTAAATTCTAAAATACCTATAATTTCTATTAAGGAAGTCCAACTCACCAGGCTCGTGAAACACCTCGCCAAGTTCCTCGGACAACCTTCGCACTAAGTTCGAAAACACCTCACTAAGTGCTCAGGTTTAATTCGCTACTTTTACCATACTGTGACGTACTACGCTTTCTCTGTAAGTGTAACCTTTCTGGAATTCTTCCGCCACAATGTTCTCTCCGAGTTCTTCGTCTTCAATATGCATGACCGCATTATGAAAATCCGGATTGAACTCTTTTCCTACTGCTTCAATCGGTTTTACTCCGATTTCTTCCAATGAAGTCATTATTTGTTTGTAAATCATCTCCATTCCGGCTACAAAAGAATCATCTTTCTTATCTTCCGGAACTGCTGCCAAACCTCTTTCAAAGTTATCCACAACCGGTAAGATTTTTTCAACTACCTCTTTTGCTCCAATTTCGTACATTGCTGTTTTTTCTTTCTCTGTACGTTTACGATAATTATCAAACTCTGCCATCTGTCTTGTTAATTTATCTGTTAAGTCTTCAATCTGCTCGTCTTTCTTATCTTTCTTCGGCTTGCGTTTGAATAACTTTTTGTCTTTTTTATCTTCTGTCTCTTCGGCTTCAGTTTCTTCTACTTCTGCCTCCTCAACGGCTTCTTCAGTCTCTTCATTTTCCAACTGAGCATTTTTCTTTGCCTCTTCCACCGCTTCTTTTACCATTTCTTCATTACTCATCTTCTTATCCACCGGTGTTCCACCTTTCTAATGTTCTTTATGAAATATCGCATCTAACTCTACCATAAGTGTCTTCAGCGTCCTCATTACATTTTCATAATCCATTCGTTTCGGGCCGATAATTCCTATCGTTCCCTGCATTCCCTCTCCCAATTCATAAGTTGCCGTTACAACACTGCAATCTTTCATTGTCTGTACCGGAGTTTCGTTTCCTATATACACCTGAATTCCTTTGTTATCTTCACTGGAAAGTGTCTCTGTCACAAGACTTACCAACTGTTGTTTCTCCTCAAATGCACTGATAATCTCCTGTGCACTCTGGTTATCGCTCAATTCAGGATATTTGAAAATATTGGTTGCCCCGCTTGTGTAGATTTCCAAATCATTGTCTAACTGTATCGCCTCAGCAACCGCATCTAACACTTCGCTGATAACTTCGCTATGGATACCCGCCTGTTCTTTCAGTCTTGCAATCATTCCAAGATTAATTTCTTCAATAGACATTCCGTTCAGGTTTGTATTCAGCAACATATTTAATTTCAATAATGTTTCATTTCCCAAACACTCTGATACGGTCACAATCTTGTTCTTAATGATATTTCCTTCCATTACGATAACGGCAATAATCTGATTCTCATCTACCTGCGACAGTTGAATGAATTTTAGTTTATTCCTATTATAAGTCGGAGCAGAAATCATTGTCGCATAATTGGTACTGTTTGCCAGCACCCTCGCCACCTGCTTTAACAACTGATCCATCTTATCTGCCTTTTCGAGCATCTGCTCTTTCATATCGGTGACTTCCTGCTCTTTCTCTTCCATCAGCATGTCGACATAAAGTCTGTATCCTTTATCCGAAGGAATTCTTCCTGCCGATGTATGAGGTTGAATAATGTAGCCTAAATCTTCCAAATCAGCCATTTCATTTCGTATTGTCGCAGAACTTAAATTCAAGTCTGTATATTTTGAAATTGTTCTTGAGCCAACCGGTTCGCCTGTTTCTAAATACGTCTTAATGATTGTCTGAAGAATTTTCATCTTTCTCGCATCTAGTTCCTGATTTGACTTCATCTCTTACCTCCTTTTCTTTTTATTAGCACTCATAACTTTCGAGTGCTAACACCTTGCGAGTATTAAGATAGCACTATGTTTTTCGTTTGTCAATAGTGTTTATATATTTTTTATAAAATTAAAGACATGAGTTTTTTCCCATGCCTTTCTCTTCCTAAGGACGCCAAATCATTTCTTTTGTAATCTCTTTCAATGAATTTGCACCGCACATTTCCATTGCGTCCGCAAGTTCCTGTCCTACCTTTTCAATATATAATTTTACACCTTCTTCTCCGCCGCCATATAACGCAGTTACAAATGGTCTGCAAATAATGACGCCGTCCGCTCCCAAAGCAAGTGCCTTAAATACGTCTGCTCCCGAACGGATACCCCCGTCCACGAAAATTTTCATCTTTCCTTTTACTGCGTTTGCAATTTCTTCAAGCACTTCCGCTGTTGCAGGACATTGATCAAGCACTCTTCCGCCATGATTAGAAACAACAATCGCATCTGCTCCCGCAGACTCCGCCTTCAACGCTCCGCGAACTGTCATAACTCCTTTTACGATAAACGGAGCATATGTACTTTTCGCAATGCGATGTAATTCTTCCACCGATTTTTTCCCTGCCCCTGAATTTTCCGCCTGTAAAAACGGTAATCCTGACGCATCTATGTCCATAGCCACCGCAAATGCACCTGACGCATCTACCAATTTCATTTTTTCTTTAATTTTCTCCATATCCCACGGCTTTATTGTCGGAATTCCGATTCCATTGGCTTTTTTAATCGCTTCTGTCGCAACCTGCATAACATTTTCGTTTACGCCGTCCCCTGTCATCGCTGCAATCCCCGCTTCCGCACAGGCTGAAACTAAAATATTATTGTAAGATTCATCATTATATTTTTTCCCGTAGTGTAAATTGACAGCACCTACCGGGCCTGCAAATAACGGATAACGAAAAGTTTTTCCAAAAATATTGAAAGTTGTATCTGCTTTTTGATTTTTCCCAATCGTATCCATCTGCAGACGAATTTCCTGCCATTTTTCATAATTGCGTATGGCAGTATCTCCTGTTCCCTTTGCTCCCGGTCCGGGTATCTGATTTTTACACGCTTTTCCGCTGCATACCGGACAGGCTTTGCAGTACGGTCCGACTTCCTGTCTTGCCTGTTCTAACAATTCATTATATGTCATGTTTCTCTCTCCTTTGTAGTTTCGATTACTTTATGAAATATATTATATCTGATTTTAGTGGTGGCGTCAAAAGATGGCTATCATTGAATTGTCAGTTTTGTTTGTCAATTCATCATTTTTATTTATCTTTTATACTTATATTGAATTTTTATCAAAATTTTTGTATAATATATTTAACAAACAACTTAAAAAAACTATGATATAGTAATTTTTATCATTATTTCGACTAAAGAAAAGAGGTGTTTATCTATGAAAAAATATTTACTGTTAGGACTTCTTAGTTTTACATTTATTGGGCTTTTAATAGGTTGTGATAGCAATAAAGACGACAAAGACACATCTGACAAAAAGGAAATAAAAACAATCACCTGGCAAACCAGACGAGATTTGTCTGATTATCAGGATTATTTCAATCAGATTTTAAAAGAAAAGGGCTATCCTTATCAAGTTGAATTCAGTACAAAAGAAGAAAATAAAAAAGTAGATATTTTAGATATTGGCTCAAATTTGTGGAAAAAAACGTATAACGACATAAAACCAATTGTCGATAAAAAAGTAATTCCTCTTGATTCCTATTTTCAAACAAAAGAAGGGAAAAAATTAAAAGCAACTTTACCTCAAAATGTTTGGGACGCTTACAAAGTAAATGGCAAACAATATGGCGTATTAAGTACGGGATATGCCCCATTTCAAACTGCATATATTTGGGATAAAACTTTGGCTGATAAATATCAGATTCACCCCGAAACATGGACTGAAGAAATTTGGAAATATAAAGAAGATTTGGAAAAAGTATATAATGGTGAAAATAAAAATAACTTTTTAACAACCGCATACTTTTGGGAAACCCTTTCCTGTCCACTTGAATATACTTATGTTCTCGGACACTGTTATCCTTTAGTTATAAACGAAAAGGAAGACCTTACTACCGCACAGTTTCTTTATGATTCAGAAAAATATAGAGAAAATGTTAAGGGAATTTCTTCTTTATATAATGCCGGTTTATACTCTCCGGAACAGGAAACCGCACTTGACAATCCTAAAATATTTTTAGAAGCATCATCTACCTTCGTCAGTAAAGAAGCATATGCTTTCCAAATAGGAGATGAACATTTTTGGGAAACCCATGAAGCTAAAATTCTAAAAGAAGAACCTCTATGGAAACTTACCTGTAGTGCTGTAGAAACAGGCATCTCATCAGAATGCCCTTATCCTGAAGATGCTTTCCGTCTGCTCTGTGCCGTTTACACCGATAAAGACTTAACAAATGCAATACTTTGGGGTGAAAAAAATGTACACTTCAATGTAAACGGAAATTTTGCAGTGGAATTGGGTACTAAAAATAGAAATGCTATTAATAATCATTTGGGAAACCCGCTTATCGGGTACACAGAAGTGGGACAAGATCCAAACAGAGAAACTCTCTATCCTGAGCGAATGAAAAACGCCACTCCTTCTAAATTATTAGGATTTAATTTTATCGGCAAAAATTGTACGACAGAATTGGAAAACATTTTTCAAGTTTGGTATAAAGATTATTCTGCACTTGTAACTAACCCCGCTAATTCCTTACTAGAGCAGGGAAATCTCCGTCAACAATATAAAAATGCGGGCATTGATAAAGTCATTGCCGAATGGAACAGGGAATTTCAGGAATGGAGAGAAACACAGAAAGCGAGGTAGACTATGAAAAAGAAACACACACTTACTTTCCTTTCTCTCTTCCTCTGCTGCATACTCTGTTGCTCGTGCGGAAAAGAGAAAGAACCTCAAAACAAACCAAATAAACAGGAAAACTATTCACAAGTTCACTCGAACCGTATGCAGATTACGGAAGAAGGTATTTATTACATTGACGGTTACACAAAACTGATGAAATTTTATGACTTTGCATTAAAGGACTCTATCCCTCTTTGCGATAAACCGAACTGTAAACATAAAAATGCCAAATGTAACGCTTACTTAGAAAATGGATTCCAGTCAGGTATGGGTTGTTATCGAGGAAAACTTTATTATTTTGATATTAATAAGCCAACTCTTCCACTTTATCAGTGTGATAAAAACGGAAAGAACAGAAAAGTAATCGCTAAATTAAATGATACAGAAAGCACACAATCCTGCTCAATTTCTCTGCCAATGTTTTTCGCAGATAATAAATTGATTCTTAATGTAGAGTATTCCACTCTTTTGGACGAGCCGATTGTACACGAAGACGGAACTGCTGATACAATAGAATATAAATGGGGAATTGTAGAAATCGCATTGGATACAGGTGATGTTACTCTTCTAAAAGAACCTGAAATCTATTCCAATACAAACAATTCCATATTATTAGTCGGAGTAAACGAAACTTCTGTCATTTACACAAAAATAGGAACGGACGGTGGTTTTTATATTTACGATACTACCTCCAAAAAAGAGGAAAAACTTTTTGACTTATCTGAAGAAAAGCAACTTACTTTTCTAAATTATGATAAAAAACATCGCATGGCATACCATTTAAACAGGGACGAAAAAAACTGTATTGTCTTTCAAACTAATGTAGAAACAAAAGAAACAAAAGAAGTTTTCCGCACGGAACATCAGAACAGTTTTATGTATTTTGAAGTTTATGATAATGTCATATATTACATAAAAGAAGCCACAGGAGAAATGAAATCTTACGATTTGAAAAACAAAACAGAAAAAGAACTTTCCAAAGAAGAATATACTTATTTAGGAAGATACGAAAACCCTTCCGACTGGTATATTAGTTTTGCGGAAGAAGAAGGATTTGTCTGTATTTCTAAAAAAGATTATGAGAAAAAGAACTGGAAAAAAGTACAGGTAATCGGAAAATTTTAATTAAAACCTATATGCAGAAAGAAACAGCGGTAGGCTGTTTCTTTCTGTATATTTACGCCAATATTTCCGCAAACACATAGTTACTGATGTCAATTCCTCTCTCGGTCAATCTAATGTTCCCATCTTTTTCCTCTAAAAATCCCTGACAAATCATTTTTTCTATCTGCTCTCCGCAAAAAAAATCCACTTCCTTTTTAGAAATTCCGTCCTTTTTACGCAATCCGAGAAAAATTATTTCTTCCAGTTCTTCCTCTTTTGTCAGAACTTCCTCATTCTGTTTTCTTTTTCTTACATCGTCAGAATATTTCAAATATGTTTTCATTTCTTCCGTATTCTGAAAACGTACATTTCCTATAAGTGAAGATGCTCCAAGTCCCAAACCTAAATATTCTTTTCTCTCCCAGTAACCGAGATTATGTCTGCAGGCATATCCCTTCTTTGCATAATTGGAAATTTCATATCGCTCATATCCCGCTTCTTGAAGCCACTTCTTTGTCTTTTGATAAATCAAACGCTCTTCTTCCTCGCTTGGAAGTTCTTCTTTTCTGTTTCCGTCCTCCCCATACATTTTTTCAAAAGGAGTTCCCTCTTCTACAATCAAACTGTACGCTGAAATATGTTCCGGCTGCAATTTCAAAATTCTGTCCACCGTACTCTTCCAACTTTCCACCGTCTGATTCGGAATGGCGGAAATCAAATCAATGTTAATATTATCAAATCCTTCCTCCCTCGCCAGCATATAACTTTCCAAAAATTCTTCATATGTATGTATTCTGCCCAACTGTTTCAATTCTCCGTTATTTGCCGACTGTAAACCGAAACTAATTCGATTTATCCCTGCACTCCTATACGCTTTCAGTTTCTCCCTCGTTACCGTTCCGGGATTTGCCTCAATAGTCACTTCCCTTACACTTTCCATAGCAAACTTTTCTCTCAATGCCGCAAAAATTCTTTCTATCTGTTCACCACCCAAAACAGACGGGGTGCCGCCACCCACAAAAACAGTGACCACCCGATACATCTCTTTCATACTTTCAATCGATTCTATCTCACGGATAAGCGCCCGAACATAATATTCCATTGTTTCTTCGTCTGCCGGCCCCGATAAAAAGTCGCAGTATGCACACTTTTTCACGCAAAACGGAATGTGAATGTATAGTTCTAAATCTCTTCTCATCTTCATTTCCTCCAAAAAGGGACGGGGTAAATTTGAATTGGGGACGTAGCATTTCTCAATTTTACTACGTCCCCAATTCAAGTTATTTATCGTCCAGTTTCAATACGCTCATAAATGCTTTCTGTGGGATTTCTACATTTCCCACCTGACGCATTCTCTTCTTTCCTTCTTTTTGTTTCTCCAACAATTTTCTCTTACGGGAAATATCACCCCCGTAGCATTTTGCAAGTACGTCTTTACGCATTGCTTTTACTGTTTCTCTTGCAATGATTTTACTTCCCACAGCAGCCTGAATCGGTATTTCAAACAACTGTCTCGGTATTTCTTCTTTCAGTTTTTCACACATTTTTCTTCCACGCTCATATGCGCTTCCACTAAACACAATGAAAGATAAAGCATCGACTTCTTCTTTATTAATAAGAATATCCAGTTTAACCAGTTCGGATTTCTCGTAACCGAGCATTTCATAATCAAAGGAAGCATATCCTCTTGAACGGGATTTTAATGCATCAAAGAAGTCATAGATAATCTCATTTAACGGTAAATGATAATGAAGAACCGCTCTCGTTTCTTCGATATATTCCATTCCCTGATATACGCCTCGTCTTTCCTGACAAAGATCCATTATCGCTCCGATAAACTCTGAGGTTACCATAATTTCTGCTTTTACCATAGGTTCTTCCATATAGTCAATTTCTGCAGGATCCGGAAGGTTTGACGGGTTCGTCAAGTCAATGACTTCTCCGTTTGTCTTATGCACTTTGTAGATAACTCCCGGTGCCGTTGTCACCAAGTCTAAATTATATTCTCTCTCCAGACGTTCCTGAATGATTTCCAAATGAAGAAGACCTAAAAATCCGCATCGGAAACCGAATCCCAATGCAATTGATGTTTCCGGTTCAAACTGAAGCGCGGCATCGTTTAACTGTAATTTCTCCAAAGCATCTCTTAAATCCTGATATTTTGCACCGTCTGCCGGATACATACCGCAGTATACCATCGGCTGTACTTTCTTATATCCCGGAAGCGCCTCTTTACAAGGATTTGACGCATTTGTAATCGTATCACCCACGCGTGTATCTTTTACATTTTTGAGGCTCGCTGTAATATAACCAACCATTCCCGCACTCAATTCATCACAAGGAATAAACTGTCCCGCTCCAAAATATCCGACTTCCACAACTTCCGCCTTTGCCCCTGTTGCCATCATCTGAATCGTTGTTCCTTTTTTCACTGTTCCCTCTTTGATTCGGCAAAATACAATGACACCTTTATACGAATCATATACGGAATCAAAAATCAACGCCTGCAAAGGTGCGTCTGCATCTCCTGTCGGTGCAGGGATTTTCTCTACAATCTGTTCAAGGACGTCATCTACGTTTAATCCGGTTTTTGCTGAAATGCGCGGGGCATCTTCCGCCTCAATCCCAATGACATCTTCGATTTCTTCGATAACTCTCTCCGGCTCTGCACTTGGCAAATCTATCTTATTGATGACCGGCATAACATCTAAATCATGGTCTAACGCCAAATATACATTCGCCAATGTCTGTGCCTCCACACCCTGCGCCGCATCGACAACAAGAATTGCCCCGTCACAGGCAGCAAGACTTCTCGACACCTCATAGTTGAAATCTACATGTCCCGGTGTATCAATTAGGTTAAAAATATATTCCTCTCCATTCTTTGCACGGTAAACCGTACGGACTGTCTGTGCCTTAATCGTAATCCCACGTTCTCTTTCCAATTCCATATTGTCAAGCACCTGAGACTGCATTTCCCTGCTCGTCAAAAGTCCTGTCTTTTCAATAATACGGTCTGCCAAAGTTGACTTACCGTGATCTATATGTGCAATAATGCAAAAATTTCGTATTTTACTCTGTTCTATTCCTGCCACGTTTTTTCCTCCAATTACTCTAATCTAATTGATTATTATACACTATTTGAAGAGTATTTGACAATGAAAAGTTCCACCGCCAGCACATCTCCCAAACGTCCTGTTTTTACTCTCTCTTCTATATCCACACTTTCTTCCAAAATCTTTCTCAATTCTTCCTGCGAAAAACTTCTCGACTGCTCTATATATTTTCCTACGGCATAAGGGTGCAGCCCCGCCTTGGAAGCAATCGTTTTTTTGTCATACCCTTCTCCTGCCATTTCCTTTACTTCCATTAAAAGACGGAACTGTCTGGAAAGAAGATACAAAATTCGCATTGCCGGTTCTTTTAACGCCAGCAAATCATAATATCTGTCCAACGCCCTCTTTTGCTTTTTCTCCGCAACCGCGTTGACCATGTCAAAGATTTCATTTGTAATCTGCGTTGTACAGATTGCATCTATATCCTCCATATTAATCACATCGTTATTTAATGTGTAACAGAAAAGTTTTTCCATCTCCTTTTGCAGATTTTCCATATCCGTTCCACACTTTGACAACAGATAGTAAATAGTTGACTCCGCAATCTGTTTTCCTTCTTTTTTTACATTGCCATAAATCCAACGCACTAAAGTTTTCTCGTCCTGCCTTGCAAGTTCAACTATTCTCCCCTTATCTTTTACCGCCTTAAACATTTTTCCTCTTTTATCCAACTCTGTTTCCACAAAAATGAAATAAGTGGTCTCCGGAATTTCTTTCATATATTCCGCAAGTTCAGCAGTAGCATTTTTGAAAAATCCTGAATTTTCAATGACAATCAGCCTTCTCTCACTGAAAAAAGGCATTGTTTCCGACAAATCAATGATTTCTTTAACGTCTATTCCCTTTCCCTCGTAGTAAGCATAATTCATCGTATCCCCATCTGAAATCAACGCCTTTGTCAATCTGTCCTTATATTGTTTTTTTAAATAGTTTTCCTCTCCAAACAGAAGGTAAACCTGCTTAAAGTTCCCTGTCTTTAAATCTTCATTCAGACTCTTCATCGTTCTCTCCTCGCATACATTCTCTCTACAGTATAATCAAATCTTATTTTTTCTGCAAGGAAAATAAATAGCACTCTATCTCCATTTCTCTTCCGTCCGTCTTTAAGGTAACACTCCCATTTTCTTTTGTACCGTATGCGGATATATTTGCTTTTTCTAACCTGTCCAGCAATTCTTTATGCGGGTGTCCGTAAGAGTTTTTCCGCCCGCTTGAAATCAGCCCGATTTTTGCCCGCAGTTTATCCAATATTTCCTCTTTCGTAGAATGCTTCGAACCGTGGTGCGCCACTTTCAGTACATCATACCTTCCGCTTATTTCCTCTTCCAATTCCTTTTCACCTTCCCCTTCCACGTCCCCGGTAAACAGTGCGTCAAATTCTCCGTATTGCAGGGAAAGTACCATGGAACTTGCATTTCCCACTTCCCCTTCATAAGTATCGCTCGGAAAAATACACTGTATTTTCATATCACCCTCTGTCAACTGCTGCCCTTTTTGCAAAACAAATACTTTGGTTCCGAAACGAATCGCCTTGTTTGCCAACTTTGTCAACGTCTTATCCCACACTTTTTTCGCGGGAAGAACAAGATTTTTGATTGTAATTCCTGTTTTCTGTCTCGCAAGCATCTCATCAATTCCACTCAAATGATCCAAATCTCCGTGGGAAACAAAAACATAGTCCACCGTTTCCACGCCCTTCGCCTTTAAAAAGGGTTCTATCCTGTATTTCCCCACCTGTTTCACGTCACTGCTTCCACCGTCAATCAGATAGGTCACTTTTTCAGGACCACACATGAAAATTCCATCTCCCTGCCCCACGTCCAGCATAGTGATTTCCAATTCACCTCTAGCGAGATTATTTGGGACTGTAAATAAAAATATAGAAAAAAAGATTACCGCCTTCCTATATCTCTTTTCCACTTTTTCCTCTTTTCTCTGCATATATAGTATAAAAAGAAGTAAAAGCAGATAACAAACTACAACCTGCCACCATTTTGGTTTTCCCAAAACTATTCTCGGGTGCGGAAACTCCATCGCCAATTCACATAAACGGTTGTACAGCGTTAGAAAAAATCCGCTCCCTTTTAAAATCCATACGCCTAAGGACTGAAATATAAAGCAGATAGCAACTCCAAAAAGCGCCATTCCAAGCAAAAAAGGCATAAGCGGAATAACAAATATATTTAACAAAAGTGCATACGTCGGCACTTCAAAAAAGAAATACAGCGTAACCGGAAACAGAAAAAGTTGGATTGCTACGCTGAAACAGATACCTTCCGCCCATTTCTTTTCACATGGAAAGAGTTTTTCTAAAATCGGCTTCAACAAAATAATACCAAGAACCGCACCAAAAGAAAGTAAAAATCCCGCATCAAAGAAATACTGTGGAGACCGGCAGATAATAACAGCGGCAGCCACACTAAGACTTGTCGGCAAATCATATACTCTCCCTGTTATATCCGCCCCGATTTTAATAAGAAACATCATTAACGCTCTGAGGGTGGATACTCCCGCTCCCGTCATCACCGTATACAAAATCAGAAAAACACTGACCGCTCCCCCTGATATTTTGTAGGAAAATCCCATTTTCCGAAGACCTTTATACAGGAAATTTCCAATAAACGACAGATGAAGACCCGTTTAACCTCACTCTCGGTACACATTATAAAAAAACTCTTTTATATAGAAAGAATTTTACCCCCTTACCCCACTTTCAAAAGGGGGATAAGGGGGTAAACGCTTTATTCCATCTTTCCTTCCGGTGCATAGATAGCCATAATTTCTTCTTCATTTTCTTTGTGATCTACTCTAATCCAAAAATCTCTGATCCAAAATCCTACCCTATGGTTACCTATCGCATATAATTCATTTGTTGCAAAATCCACAATAAATACTTCAGGAAGTCGGCCATTCCCATCACTCCACTCCATTTCTTCTTTGTACATCTCACACACTTTGTCTAAACATTTTTGACATAGAAATTGCTTTGCCTTATCAAAGTCCAATCCACTACCATCGTCATAAGTAACACTTGCTTCGAATATCCCTCGTCCCGGCATACCAGAAATATGGAACATACACTCTCCATCACCATGTCCACTTGTCATAATCCCCATTGTACCATTCTCCAGAACTTCTGTACCGTCATCAGAATAAGCTCTCGTATCCAAATTGCTAATATCCATTGTATTAAGGCACACCAATCCTATCATTCCACTTTTTCTGAAATATGGCATTAAACTATTTTCATTGTCACCACAAATGTAACAGTCTCCTTTTAATTCAGAATCAACCTGAATACTATAATCTTTTTCTTCTATGCTTTCAGAAAGAACTCTATCCTTAAAATCGGATTGGGTTGCTTTTTCTGTACATCCAGACAACACACACATTGATGCCAATAGTAACGGAATTACTAATTTTTTCATAAACTCCTACCTTTCAGGGCAAAAAAAGAACAGCCCATAGTGTTTTCACTTATGAACTGTCCTACTTTTTCTGTAAACTCCGCACGAAGGTAAGTAATATCTCCCTCTCTTTATCATCCAAATACTCCCAAGTTTCTACCAGTTCCAGTTGACCTGCTGATAAGTCAGGGCGGATTCCGTCTTTGGTAAAAAACTGTGCCAGCGTAATTCCAAATGCATCACATATTTTTTCTATAGTTGGAATCGTTGGGATACTTTCTTTTGAAACAATTTTCCCCAATGCTGTCTGTGACATTCCAGTCAATTGAGAGAGACGGTATCTTGAAATTTTATGCTTTTCACACAACTCAATAATCCTCAATGCAACATAGTCTTCTGTAAGCAAGTAATCTACACCTCTCCTCTGATACTAGATGTATTTATTTTATCCCGTTATCAGAGGTTTGATTAGAACCGTAATAGTTTAGTATTTTACTAACTTATAGATTAGTATTAGTACAAAAAAAATTATATGGATGGTTCATAAGTATATCGTTCTTCTTAATTCAATAATCGCTATCCTGTTTCGCTTTCGTATAAAAAAAGAAACAGTCCAATATTTTCTTAGAACTGTCCCTCTTATTTCTTCAGTCCACGAATCATTGTCATGAATACCTTCCGTTCCTCAACATCCAACGAATCCCATATCATAAGGATTTCTCTTTGAGTCTCTGTCAAATTTGGATGACTCTCCTCATTCGAAAAAAACTGCGCTAATGTAATGCCGAAGGCACTGCATAACTTTTCAAGAGTTGGTATGGTCGGAATACTCTCTTTTGATATTATGCTTCCAATTGCAGTTTGGGACATTCCGGTCAGTTGAGCAAGACGATACTTTGTCAATCCACGCTTTTCACATAAATCAACAAGACGATCAGCTATGTAGTCCTCTGCACACAAGTAAATACACCTCTCTTCCGATATACGTTACTTTCATTTTAAACGTAAATCGAAAGATTTATTAGAACCATACTTCTTTAGTATTTACTCAACTACACTTGACTATATAGGCAAAAAAATAAGATGCTATTGTGCATTCTCCAGTTCTATCAGACGATTATCCAGTCTGTTATACTCTCTTTGAGTTTCTTCAATTTTAGCATACATCTTTAAAATTGTCGAACCTTTTACAAAGACTCTTTTTTCGCAGTAGCGGTATAACTTCTCCTTTAACTTTCTTAAATGTAATCCACATTTTTGAAGCTCTTTCAAAAGTATTTCTTCTTCATATTCTGACAATTATTCCACCTTCCTTTCGCTACGATAATACCATTTGAAGACAAATTCTGCAATAAAAATCCATCGACGAAATTCCCTTTATTCCGACATCTTCTCGTTATTTTTAACATGTGCTATACTCCTCTTTAGTGTAGTATGTACTTTTGTACAATTCACCTTTAAAAGCCGGGAGCAGATTTCCAAATAGAACTTGCTCAAACGGCGAAAGGAGGTGATAACATGCCTATAAACTATTCATTAATTGGTATCCGCATCAAAGAAACCCGAAATCAGCAAGGAATCTCTGCGGAAGAATTAGCTGAACTGGCAAATTTATCTTCTGTCTATATCAGCTACATTGAAAATGCCAAGCGGAAACCCAGTTTAGAATCTCTTATCAAAATCTGCAATGCACTGGGAATTACGTTGGATGAACTGCTCTATGGAAATCTGCTTTACAATCCTACAGAATATCAAACAGATATTGACTTACTTATGGCAGACTGTTCCAAAAACGAAAAACGCTTCATCTATCTGATTCTTTCCGCAGTAAAGGATATTCTTCGGAGCAATGATTGGTCTTTAATTGAAAAAATACTTCTAAAAGATAACAATTTAAAAGACCTATAATTGAACCACAAATCCATTTCACTTTATATAAACCATCCGTTATTTGATTAACTGGTGGTTTATGTCTTTTTTTCACAAAAAAATTATAATGAGAATAAATCGCAATACAAGGAATTGATGACCTATGAAAGAATATGAAGAAAGAACTGAAACAATCGAACAGCAGAAAGCTCTCATTCGTGAGCGATATAAAGGAATAAATCCAGATGAACTTGATGTCATTCCTGCTCTCCCCAAACCGGATATATTCAAAACATCTTCCATGTTAAGGGTAGCTGTTTATGCCAGAGTTTCCACAGACGATCCTCGGCAGACATCCTCATATGAACTTCAAAAAAATCATTATCAGGATGTAGTAGATCGTAATCCTAACTGGAATCTCGTAAAAATATATGCCGATGAAGGAATTTCCGGTACATCTCTGCAGCATAGAGAAGCCTTCAAACAGATGGTACAAGACTGCGAAGATGGAAAAATTGACCTTATCCTCACAAAAAGCGTATCTCGATTTGCCCGTAATGTGGTGGACTGTATCGGCTATGTACGGGAGCTTCTTTCTCTCCGCCCTCCAGTCGGTGTATTTTTTGAAACCGAACATTTAAATACCCTTGATCCCAAAAGCGAAATGATCCTTTCCTTCATGTCTACCCTTGCACAAGAGGAGAGTCATACAAAAAGTGAAATCATGAATGCCTCTATTGAGATGCGTTTTAGAAGAGGAATTTTCCTGACACCACCTTTGCTTGGATATGATCAAGACGAAAACGGAGAATTAAAAATTAATGAACACGAGGCAAAAATCGTAAAACTGATTTTTTATATGTATTTAAATGGAAATACCTGTCAGGAAATTGCTGACACACTTACGGAACTTGGCTGCAAAACAAAAAAGAATAATGAAGTATGGTCTTCCGGTTCTATTCTTCAAATTTTACAAAATGAAAGACATTGTGGCGATGTTCTTGCCCGTAAAACATGGACACCAAATTATCTAGATCATAAGTCACGGAAAAATAACCAAGACCGTAATCAATATAGAAAACGTGAACATCATGAGGCTATTATTTCAAGAGACGATTTCATTGCGGTTCAAAAACTAATCAGTAATGCTAAATATGGAAACAAAGCCTTGCTTCCTGAACTTCACGTAATCCCGGATGGAGCATTAAAAGGATTCATCACAGTTAATCCCCGTTGGGCTGGCTTCAAACCAGATGATTACCGTGCCGCCTCATCAAGTATATCCGATTCAGAAAGCACACCTTCAGATACAATTCCCATTACTGCACAACTTGGTTCTTTCGACTTAAGGGGATATGAAATCGCACATGGTCAGTTTTTTGAAACCACAGGAAAAATATCAGCAACTCTGTCTTATGAAAAATTAAATTTTAGTACGGAGGCTCTCAGAAAATTTGGAGAAATCAAAACCGTAGAATTGCTGATACATCCAAGTTCTTATCTTCTCGCTGTACGGCCTTGCACACTTGAAGATAATCGAAATAAAGTCCAATGGGCGCGTCTGCGAAATGGCGTTCTGGTCCCTCGCTATATATATGGAGCAGCTTTCCTACCAACACTTTATGAATTGTTTGGTTGGAATCCCAACTGCAAATACCGTGTTCTCGGAGTAGCACATCAAAAGGGATCTGAAAATGTTCTGATTTTCAATATGAAAGAAACCGAAGTACGCATTCCGAATGAAGTACCTGCAACAACAGACAAAGATTCCCCTAATAAATCAGCAGAGGCTTCTTCCACGCCTAAAACTATCCTCGGCTATCCGGCAGAATGGATGAATAGCTTTGGAAACAATTATTATAGTCAAACCCACGCACGAGAACTGGTTGCTTTTACCAATAATAAGAATTGGCAGATCACCTCTGAAGGACAACCCTATAAGGAATCAGAACTGCATACCACGTCCAAAGCGGATCTTACGAAAGGAATCGTGGAAATTATGGAAGAAATAAAGGAGAATCGTAATGACTGACACACCTGTAAACACATGGGAACTGGCACAAAATATTCCCGAAGATATGAGCAAACCTCAAAATCCCCTGCCAGTAACTATCACGCCGGGAAGAGATGGACAATCTGATTTCATTGAAGATATGGATTTCAGCTTTGATGGATATCAAGTTGTCCGTGGCGAATTTTTCGCCCATACATTTGAGCCTTCCTTTACATTTAACAATTACAAAGTATCTGTAAATATGGCCTGTATAAAAAAACTTCCTTCTGTAGAATATGTACAGATACTCGTAAATCCAGAAGAAAAAAAACTTGCTGTAAGGCCATGCCGTGAGGAAGAAAAAGACTCTTTCCGTTGGTGTTCAGCAGGAAAAAAGAAAAATCCAAAACAAATCACCTGCCGGATATTCTTTGCGAAAGTTATCTCTTTGATGAACTGGAATCCTAACTATCGTTACAAACTTTTAGGAAAACTCATCCGATCCGGCGATGAAGTATTATTCATTTTTGACCTGACAACCCCGGAAATATTCATGCGCACTTCCAAAGAAGGAGAAAAGCCAAGAGTATCCCGAACTGCAAGCTATCCTTCTGAGTGGCAGAATCAATTCGGAGTCCCTGTCGAAGAGCATCAAAATGCCCTGCAGATCAATATTTTTGATGGATATGCAGTATTTGATGTCCATGAAAAAAAGAAAACACAGTCTCCTATACCGGAGCAGATACCAGTCCCAAACGAAAGTGAGGTGCTAGATGATGAGTCGAGAAAATCTATATCAACCCATCCTGAGTATTGATTTAAAAAAGAGCCTTATTCGTGTTCATCGCAATACACTACGGCTTCTCGGTGATCCTGATTATATTCAGCTACTGATTAATCCCAATGCCAAAATGATAGCAATAAAGGCTGGCGATAAACGGGATTATCTCGCACATAAAGTTAGAAAATATCGTTTTGAAACAGGATACAGTTATGAATTATACTGTAAAGATTTATTACAAACCATGATGACTGTAGACTGCGGTTGGGAATATGGAAATATTTTCCGCTTATATGGGCAATTTAATTCCAAAGCAGGAGTTATACAGTTTTCCATGTTGGAAACGTCCCCTTCTATGCAACAGAATACTGAATGGAGTGAACAAACATTATGAGCAACTATAACAACTATACCCTTAAATTTGATCCAGAATTTACAAATCTCATTCAGCCTTTAGAAGATCGCGAACATAAATCACTGGAACGCAAAATAAGCTCCCACGCATACAGCGAGCCAATTTACACTTGGAATGGATTGATTGTGGATGGAGTTGAAGCATATCAAATCTGTCATAAACGTGGAGTCAAATTTCGTATCAAACGCATGTACTTTTTAAGCCGGGAGGATGCAATCTCATGGATCTGCACACAGCAACTTAAACGTGAAGACCTTACAGAAGCCAACCGTAAATATGTGATTGGAAAGAAATATGATGCCGTAAAAGCGATTACTGCCCGTATTTCATCTGAAAATTCCACCACCGGAAAAGGCGGTCATACATATCGTATAGAAAAGAAAATTCCTTGCAGACACATTTCCGCCACACAGATAGCATCTGAATGCAACACATCTCCTGCTTCCGTGTACAAATACAATGAATATAGTCGCGCATTGGATAATATTTGCGAGAAAACTCCCCAAATGGTAGAACGAATCCGTTCCGGTAAACTTCGCATTTCTCACGCCAATATTATTGAGCTTTCCCGACTGCCTCATTATGAACTCAAAAAATTATATGATTACATGATTGAAAAAGGCATTGAACATCTGAGCTATCCTGATATGAAGCGTGAACTTCAATGGAGAAAAGTTGTTGCTCCAACCCAAAAGGAAAAAATCACAGAGCCGAAACCCGTCATCAAGCAAATGCCAAAATTTGATCCCGATGCCGAGCTTTCCAGTCTTTCTCTCACAATTCCTTCTTGGTGCAGCTCCATCGAACGGGTAATGAATGTGACTGATTTCCAACGTTCTTCTAAAGAAGGAAAAAAGCGTTTAAAAATACAAGTGAGTAATCTAATGACTGTAATTGATAAGATTACAAAGATTTTGGAGGAAGCATGATTATGGAAGAAAATATTGAAGAATTACAAAGATATGTCCCAAACGTTCATTTTGAACAGATACCTATCAAAAACCTTGTTTCAGACCAAAATTATCAAAGAAACCTATCCTTGCGCCATGTTGAAAAAGCGGCTGCAAACTTCGATTTGTATCAAATCAATCCTGTAAAAGTAAGCCGTAGGAATGGCATTAATTATGTGTTTAATGGACAGCATACTATTGAAATCGTGGCATTGGTATCCGATTCCCGTGAAACTCCTGTCTGGTGTATGATCTATGATGATTTAAATTATACTCAGGAAGCAGATATCTTTGCTAACCAAATGAAATATGTAAAGCCTCTGCTGCCTTATGAAATCTTCATGGCTAACATTGAGGCTGGAAGCGAAAAAGAATTGATTATCAAAGATTTAGTGGAATCCTATGATTTATCTATCACATCCTCTTCTCACCCCGGCGGAATCTGTGCGGTATCAACATTGGTAAACATATATGACAAATATGGTTTCCATACTCTTGACCGTGTACTCCGCTTATGCGTGGCCACTTGGGAAGGCGCACCTATGTCCTTCAGTTCCAATATGCTGAACGCAGTCGCAAGGTTAGATAATGCTTTCGGAGATAAAATGAGTGATACCACTTTCAAAGAAAGGGTTGGCCGTGTTTCTGTCCGTGAAATTGGACGTCAGGCAAGAGAACGCCGCGGAGGATCTCTTGGATTTGCAGAAGCGATTCTGATTGCCTATAACAAAAAATCCAAACACCCTCTACGCATGGATACCCTCTACGCTCATAAAACTCCACGGGGAAAAAAGGCGGATATTGAAACATCAGAAAATACCGATGTATTCGAAGATGATATGGTTGATGGACAGCTCGCTATTTTTACGGAAGAAACCGAAGAAAATATGGCTCTGTTGGAATAACCTCAGAGCCTATATCCTTACCTTAATCTCCGTGCCATCCAAAAAGCGAATCACCATTATTTCTTTCCCCTGTACAATTACCCTTTCCAAAACCATCTGTCCAAGTTCTGGCAGCATCTTTGTAAGAGGCGGTTGCAACGTCAATTCTATCATTTGTTCCGCACGAAGTTTTTCTAACGGATTTCCTTCCTTCTTCTTTTTCTCCCATTTTGGAAGATATTGTTCTCTTTCCACAACAATCTGGTTCCACGCCGTAATAAACCCCTTAAGCAGGTTTTCATGCGGGAGATTCTCACTGGCACATCCTTTCACTCCATGATTTTTACTTCTGTTATTACATTGCCAAAACTCTACTCCCCTGCTTTTCCAACTTTTCTTTCCACAAACCGCACCACACTTTCCACAGACTACCCTGCAAGAAAACGGATTGATCTCCGATCCATATCCATAGAAAGTCAATCCCAATTTCTGCATGTAGGAATCCCTTCTTTCCAATTCAAGTTGTGCTGCTTCCCATTGTTCTTTTGGAATGATTGCTTCGTGGCTCTCTTTTACATAAAACTGCTCCACTTCCCCATGATTCTTTTTTACTTTCTTGGTAAGGAAATCTGCTGTATAAGTTTTTTGCAAAAGGGCATCACCCATATATTTTTCATTTTTCAGAATCGCCCTTACAGATGCACTTCTCCATTCTTCCCTGCCTGTACCAGTCTTGATATGATCCTCCATCAGCATTTTTGCAATAGCAGCCGGATTATAGCCATTCAAAAACTCCCGATAAATTCGCTTCACTATTTTTGCCTGTTCCTTATTTACAATCAGCTTCCCACCATCACCTTTATCATATCCAAGGAATTTTGTACAATCCACCTGCGGAATTCCCTTTTTAAACTTGCTTCGTATGCCCCATTTACAGTTCTCCGAAATATTTCTTGATTCGTCCTGAGCCAGCGAAGATAATATGGTAAACAATAATTCTCCTGATGCATCTAAAGTGTTGATGTGCTCTTTTTCAAAAAATATTCCAATTCCAAGATTCTTTAACCTTCTGCTATATTCCAAACAATCCTGCGTGTTACGAGCAAATCTTGATATGGATTTTGTAATGACCAAGTCGATTTTCCCTTCTTCACAGTCACGAATCATACGTTTAAATTCCTCACGCTTTTTGGTATTTGTGCCAGAAATTCCCTCATCCGCATAAATGCCTGCCATCTGATACAATGGATTATCCTGAATATATTTTGTGTAATACTCCACTTGATTTTCAAAACTGTTCAACTGTTCTTCCTGATCTGTAGAAACCCTGCAATATGCCGCTACCCGAAGGTTTCTCGTTTTCTGCTGAGTCCTGCCACCCACTCTATAAGGCTGACTCGCTGGTATAACTGTAATGCTTCTCGCCATTTTTATCTTCCTTTCCCATAATATATATTTTGCCATCAGGCAGATTCCATCCCTTTATAATTTCATCGGGAATACGGACTCCCGGACATTTTGCCTGCCCCTTTGTTTTATAGCTCGAACATATCCATCTTACTGTTCCGTGTGAAATATACCGTCCAAGCCTGCTTCCGCATCTTGCACAATACAATCGTTTATAGTACGGATAATTTTCCTCATTTAATTCTGGATATAAATCTTTGTGATTGAATTTTTTCTTTTTATGCTTATTCTTCCATGTTCTCTCACCTACATGCTTTAAATGTACCTCTCCATACTTATCTACAGTTTCTGAAAAATATCTGTTTCCTTCAATCTTCATCTTCCGTAAATCATTATCCAAAATGTGAATGCCTGTACAGAATTTTTTTGTCCCTCTCTTCTGTCCGGAGCAATCCCAAGAAAGCCGATGCCCATGACTGTACACCCGTGGCTTCAAAGGCCATCCACATTTTGCACAAAAAATATGATTCATGTAAGGATAATTTTCTTCCGTGAATTCCTGAATCACAGAGTGTTCGGCTCTTTCTGCCCTCATGTCTTCCAGCTTCCGCTGTGCTTTTTCCCATATTTTTTCCGATACAATCGGCGGATGATTGTCTTTTGCATAGTACATGGCTTTTTCGCCGCGATTCTGCACTTGGTGTCTTTTCCCATCTATAAAAGTTTTCTGCATAAGAACATCACCCTTGTAAATTTCATTTTCCACAATGCGGAAAACGGTACTCGCTGTCCATTCTGCCCCCTGAACGGTCTGAATATTTCTTGCATTCAATACTTTTGCAATGTTCGTGCAGTTCACGCCCTGAATTACCAAATCATAAATTTCCCTGATAACGGACGCTTCTGGTTCTTTTGCCCGATATTCTCCATTTTCATCTTTTTCATATCCATAAGATCTTTCCAAATAGGCTACGACTTCGCCATTCTCAATACGGTGTAAATAAGCCATCTTGGAACTCTCACTTGCAGATTCACTTTCTGCTTGTGCAAATGCTGCCAATATGGTAAGCAGCAATTCTCCCGCTTCCGTAAGCGTATTGATGTTTTGCAGTTCAAAAAAAATACCGACATTTCGTTCCTTCAGCTCTCTGGAAGCTTTCAGAACAATTGCGGTATTTCTGGCAAACCGTGATACGGATTTTGTAATAATCAAATCAATCTTTCCATTTTTCGCATCCTGCATCATTTTCAGAAACTGAGGGCGGCTTTCCTTAAAACCGGAAATTCCAAAATCTGCATAGACACCTGCGAACTCATAAGCAGGATTGGCCTGAATCATCTCTGTATAATGAGACACTTGATTTTCCAATGAGTTTTCCTGCTCAGATGCTTCCGTGGATACTCTCGCATATGCGCAGACTTTTAAACGTTTTTTCTCTTTTCCCATCTCAGCTTTTCTGACTTCAATTTGCATAATGGTCTCCTCCCTTCTTTTTTGGTAGTCTATATATCACTCTAACCCCCAAGAATAGCAAGTCTTTTTTCCGATACCGTTTGTTTTCTATGATGGGAAATAACGTAAAAAAATTCTGCCGGACAGAATTTTACCGCCCGGCAGAATTTTATAATCTCTTTACATAATCAAGTGAAATCCAGCCTACACCGGATTTCAGTTTTCCCCACCCTCTATTGGAACCTGTACCGGCCCGTTCTTCTGTAATGGTAAAAACTCCTTTTCCCGTAAACTTCCCTGTTTTTCCATAATTTGTCCCCGGACCTTTACGGATATTTAAATCCGTCGCGGTGACTTCCACTAAATATGGCGAAAAATCAGTTTTTGGATAAACCTGTTTTCCAGATGTATTAAACACGGCATATCCTTTGTTCGCATCTGCACACTTCTTCGCATTTTCCAGTTCATGAAATGCTCCTTTTTGTGAAACGGCATCTTCCCAAGATTTGCGGACACGATACATTTCCTTTGTTTCATCTGGCTTTACAGTCCCTCCCTGCATTTTTTCCTTTACATCTTTACGAAAAGTATTCATGGTATATCCCATTCCAAGACCGTTCCATAAGTGTTCCGGGTCTCCGTGATTTGACGCAATACCTCTGGCATGCCCCTCTCTGTGGCTGATAATCACGCCATCGGCAGTCGGATTAAGACCATAGAGTTTACAGAGATATGCAAACAGCTCCACCGCCGCTTCATACGTTTTCTTCACAGAAGTCCTCGCCGCCGACAGATTCGAACAGGTAAAGCTAGAACCTCCTGTGTAACGGATGCTGGCAGGCTCACACATCTCTACACCAATATGGGTATTATTTCCACTTCCTTTTGGACCTGATGCGCAATGCCATCCCCTATGATTCCACGGAAGCGTCTGATATACCGTACCATCATTTCCGTCAATAAAGCCGTGTACGCAGGCTGTTCCATAAGATGGCGTATTCCAATTTTTAATAAACACCGATGCATTTGGCTGCGGACATCCCACGGAATGCAGCATTAATCCTTTTACCGTAATCTTTCTTCCTGCTGTATAGCATGGATTTTTAGTCATGATACTCTGTACTAACTTCATAGATTCCTCCATTTCCCGAAAAAAGCACCGTTTAATCACGGTGCTCTTCGTCATCCTCTTTCAACTGTTCCAATACGTTCTTCAGCTTCTGTGGTACCGGAAGACCGATTCTTGTCGCATTTTCCAAAATGGAAATTCCTTCATTAGATAAATAAAAGAAAATTACCGCTGTACGGACAACACTTCCATCACAAATAATCTGTGTGTCCACGATATGCCCGACTGCTACCAGACAAAAAATCACGACTTTTTTCACGATTCCGTGAAAACCAACCTCACTGGAAACTTCTTTATTGATGACTGCTGCCATAAGTCCCGTGATATAATCCACCACCACAAAGACGATCAGGGCATACAAAAATCCATCAAAGCCTCCAAGAACTGCTCCGATTGCTCCTCCCATCGCTGCAAAAACATATTGCATGGTTGTTACAAATTGCTTCATAGTCTTTTCCTCTCTTTCTCCCTTTCGGGTATTAAAAAAAACAGCCGATTGGCTGTCATTTCCTTATGCTGTACGTTTCCACATATAGCAGACAATATATGGCTGTAAATTCGAATGGGAAGCTCCACCACCCGCTTTTGCGATCGTCCCCTTTGGTGTCAGGGAATGCGTATGACTTCCAGCATTGCTTGTCGGTGCTGTTGCATCTGCTCCCGATACACCGCTTCCATGCACGGTATATCTGCTGCTCCCTGCACCTCCGTCTGTATCACGTCCAATGTTGTGTGTATGACCTCCGGCACTTCCTGTTGTTGTGGCGTTTCCTGTAAAAGTATGCGTGTGGGAGGGCATTTGATTTGCAGTAAGTGTTACCACAGAAGAACCACCTGTTTTTTCCACAGTATTAAAATTCCCATCACCAGTATTGATACCTACAGGGACTCTTCCTGCTCCCCACGCCACCCAAGTTCCTCCAAAAAATTGGCTCGGATTTGTATTAACCACACTCATATAAATACTTCCAACCGGATAGATTGTTTTCGCAAACTGTTGGATATAATCCTTAAGAAGTTTTCCATAAACCCGCACATCCCAGTCTTCTGACACTTCAAACACATTTTCATCCTCTGCAACTTTACCAACAGCTACTCCTTTGCCGCCACGTTTAAAATCCATTACTACTGCTGCTGTAGAAATGATCTCTTGTATTGAAACAGAAGAAAACGTATCTTTCAGGGTATAACGAACATCAAAGGAATATTCTGTAGAAATATTTCCCCCGCCAAAAACAACAGCCGCTCCTGATACAAATGCCCCTGCTGCTATCCATGACTCTGCTGTTGTTCTTTTATAATGAATTGTTCCAGATGCAGTATTCTTTCCCCCACATGATGCAAATTTAAAATTTATCACGCTTCGTACATAAGCCCCGTCCTCATTGACCGCCCCATTACTCAAACATCTTTGCGATGTTGAATTGATAAAAGACGGAGACGAATAGGGAACTACCGTAATCGATACTGTCTTCTCATCTGAAGTTCTTCCCCTAGAATCCGTAACAACAGCAGAGAATGTGATCGTACCTTCCGTATTCAGAAACCCTGTTGTAAAGCTGGATGCCGTGCTGGTATAACCTCCGCCTGTTATGGAATATGCAGTAATACTCGATCCGTAGCTACCTGCTGCACCATTGATTTTTAAGGTTGCTTTTGATTTTGTCTGTACATAAATGCCCCATGCAGATGGCACTTCTCCATCCACCCTCGCTGCAGTCAGACTGGTAATAGATGGCTTAATGGAGGCCGGAACGCTCAAAGTCAATGTACATGTCTTACTTCCAATATTTGTGCTTCCGTTATAGGTCGTGCAGGTAATCGTACAGGTTCCCGTAACCGCTTTTGGTATCTGATTTGCCAATGAAATCGGTGGATTCCATGTAACCGAGGTGGATGCTGTTTTTGAAACAATCGTCCCCGTCGCACCGCCAAAAGCGTATACCAGTGTGTGGGTAAACGCAGAAGATGCACGGGAAATTTGTATCACGGACGCCTTCCCCAACTCTGCATTTGAAGCTGTCACGGAAGATGCTCTTGGAATGGAATCCAAAGTTACGGTTGTATTTGCCGTAATAGAATCGTAAAAAGTTCCTGATAATGTTGCCTGAATCTTAAACACAACACTCATGGAAATTGCCTTCCCACCGTCACTTCCATGCATGACTTTCTGAGATACCGTTCCCAACAAATGTGTTCCTGTTGAACCGATGGAAGGGGATGTGAAATTCTGCGCCTTTCCATCAATCGTCATCGTATTGTTATTTCTGCTGTTAATCGACAATGACCAGTCATTAACAAGATAAATCCTGCAGGTAATTGTAGATGTATTCTCCGACACATTCTTCGTCTGCGTCCAATCTACCCGCACCGCATAATGTCCATCACGGATAGATCCCGAAAAACTTCCACTGGATGCCAACTTTCTCACCTTCTTTCTAAGACGGATCACGCCATTTGATTGACAAATTTCCTGTGCTTCTCGGTATAAAATCAAACCATCCCCGGACTTCATTGCCCAGAGACAGTTTGTTTCGAATTTCTGCATTGGTTATGACGAGAATCTGATTGGAAATATAAGCAATTTTCTGCCCATTCTCCTTAAATGAGAGTTCTTCATTGGATAATTCCGCTGTAAATGCATTCCCGACTTTTCCTAATTCAATCAATGCTCCCTTGAAACGAATGTATTCTTCCAAAAGTGTTTGATTGGCAGAGACATTATTAATGATTTCATTTGTTATCTTTGTGAAGTCCATTCGGATTTCTGAACTGTTCTGTGTAATGCTTGCCTGAAAGTCTTTTTGGATTGTTTCCAATTCTGATTTCGTAAGATACGTTTCCCTGACGGTATGCTGAATCTGTTCTGAAGTTTTACTGATTTCAGAATAGCACTCATGGATATTCTCTTTTAACGACTCCACATCATCCTTGACATCCTCATAGTCTTTCATGCTCTGGAAACTGGCTTGGCACGTTGTCAATAATGCCATTAGGCCACCTCCTATCCTTTGGACACGTCACATTGCAGGGTTACAAGACTGTCAATATCCTTTGCGGATAAATAGATCACTTTTCCACTCTTTTCAAAAGTAATCGCTTTTCCATCTTTATCCTGCATATACCATGTATAGGTCAGAGTCTGCTTTTCCGTAGCATTTTTCCACTCTGCGCCATCATACTTCATTAAAACAACACTTTGGGCAGTATGATCCACCTTGTACCAGAAATCTCCTGATTTTGGACTTGACGGAGCAGTTTCCCCAATGTTTCCAAGCAGGGCATCCACTTCTTTCTGATTCGTCCGCACAATCACATATGGAACAACTCCGCCTAAATTATTCTTTACCGTAAATCCTCCGATGGACAGCATTTCTGACACATAGGGATCTGACTTATCTTCCACGGTTATCACATCCGCATAGCTTTTTCCGCCATACGTCATCGTACAACGGTAGGATTGAATGTTGACAATATCCGCTCCCGATACGGTAAGGGACGAAGATGTCGCACCGCTGATATTATTCCATGTTCCTCCTACATATTTTGCCCACTGATAGGTAGCACTTGTAATTGCTGTTGAACCGCTATAGGCAGATGTTGAAAGAAGTAATGTCCCCGACTGATTTAGCACCACAGTTCCATTTGGTGCGTATACAGAAAACACGACTGCACTCGCTCCTGCATTTCCTTTATTGGATTTTGACCATGAAAACTGTTTTATTACCTTTTTCCCTGAAATTGTAAAAGTTAATTCTATCGTTCCATTTAATACAGACGCTCCACCTAATGTTGCATTTGCCGCGAATAAAAGGGACAGCTTACCAGCTATCGTTGCCGTGGCTGCCGTGTTCGTTTTCACCGTAACACCATCCGGCAATGTTCCTACCGTACATGTACAGGGAGTCTGTTCAATTCCGACATACCCAGTAAAAGGAATGTTTACAAGAACTTCTGCCGCTACAGCTCCATTTGCTGTACAAGCAATGGACTGTGTTTCATTTCCTAAAATAACCGAAAGACCACCTTTTCCATCACCACCAGCAGCACCCGGATCACCTTTTTCTCCATCATAAATTTTTGTAATGGTTACCGTATCATAAACATCCACATCATCTGTCAATAATTTAATCTGAGCTACATTATTAAAGAAAACGGAATGTGTCGGTTTAACCACCAACGTTCCACCAGTAATGCTGCCATTATCAGAAGTAGTTGGATAATCCACCCAGTTTCCAGAACTATTTTTATACTGCCATTTGCTGATAGACACTCCCTGTACCTGTGCGGTAAGCGTAGCCTGTGCCGCCCCTACCAAAGAAGAACCCGCATCGTATTTAAATACATGGGTATCTGCCGTCACGGATGCCAACTTAGCATTTTGTGCATTCTTAACCAGCGTATAGGTAATATCTGAAGAAATATTAACGGTGTTTTTTGTTTCTGAATCGTAGTAACTGATATAACAAATGTAAGTGATCATCCCCGAAGATGACGTAGCAAGATTATCCTTATTTACGGTAAGGATTCCTCCCGCCACGGTCTCTCCTGCGATCAATGCGCTTTCCGCCCCTGTCCCATCTTTTCGTTTCCAATTGATAGATAATCCTGACGCACCTAATGAAAGATTCGTCTGATCCAGAAAAATAACAGGGGTTAACTTCAGATTCGTGACCGCCCAGCTTGGAGCATAGGTATGTGGCAGCACGTTTGGATTTTCACTCTGCGTCTTCGGCAGATTGGACGTGATATACGCTGATAGTTTTCTTTGATCTGTAATGTCAACGAATGTCTGCTGACTGGAAGTTAAAATTGTAGCCATATAAAATTCCTCCTAAATCTTAATCTCACAATAAAAGGATGCATTATCCTGCACATCTTCTGTCGTGATTACAATCGATTTCCTTCCTGCATGAAGCCGATCCCAATCCGCATCTGTTTCCTCATTTCCAGAGTTACGATGCCAACAGAATGCAGACGCATCCAATGTATCCGTTATCTCTTTATCCCAAGAATATACCCGGCACCTTATGGTGCTTTTCTGTCCCCGGTCTTTGAAAATATTTACTCCCTCCACCAATAGTTCCGTCCGATACATCTTTGAAGATTGTATTTCTTCTACTTTCCCTGACATATCTTCCAATTTGGAATCTTGATCCATGATATCTTTTTCCAATGTATTCAGATTCCCATGTTGTTTCGCCGATAAGGAAGTCAGTGTTATGCTGGACGCACCGATTGTAATGGTGTTTCCTGATGGATTCAGATAATCCCTTGTTTTACTCACGCAAAGGTATCTTCCATCAATTCCATGCGGTGGAGACAAGCAGTCCACGTATTGTCTGGCATGAATATCCATAATATCAACACCTGCATCCGATTCATCCACAATGGAAAGTTCCATGCTTGTGATACCTTTTGCCAATTCTGCCACCCGGCTTTTCGCTTTTCTAAGAAGATTCCCCGGCTCGGTTACGTCATCCCAAACTTCTACTGTCCAAATCCACCCTATCTCTTTTAATGCTTTTTCATCATAAACATACTCTACTCCTTCATTTACGCCTGTAATGGTCACTCTTTTTCCAGTTTCCACTTCATTCCCGTCTTCATCCATTTCTTTAATTTTTGCTCCAAGTGGAATCAAAACCGTGATTCTCTCCGTATGGTCCTGAGTAATTTTTACATCTAAAAGATTCTTCCCATACTCCACTTTTTGTAAAGAAAAGGCTGTAAAATCTTCTAGATAATCCAGCATTTTCCCTTCTCGTGTATATCGTACCTGTAAGTAACCGCCATGCGTTTTCATCAGTTTCTCCTGTATTGCGTCCAATGTTACGGAATATTCAGAGCTGCTATAAGAAATATAATCATTGTTATCCTTCACAGTCACATTTCCTATATGAAACTGTTTCTTTTTTTCTACCCGCTTGTTATGCTCTGTCAGAAACAGTTCCAAAAGCCCCTTTAAATTTCCTTTATATGAATACGGCGGCTGCATGGAATCTTTCAGATATGCAAGTGCTGATTCACAAGTCCATGTATGGGTATTATAAAAATCAATCCCGTCATCCAGCGCCCTTCCTTCAAATACCGTATTCTCCCCTTTTTTACACACAATTTCGGAAGACATCGGTTTCACATCTTTCAAATACGGATGGTTATACGGTGCAGACAATATCAGACTGTCAATGTTTTCTGCATCTTCTTTTACCTGTGCCTGAGTAATTGCAAGACGAGAAAAATGTGGATGGTAGAACAACTTTCCATCCACATAAACACGAAATAATTTCATAATCTCCCCTCCCGATAACGGAATGTTGTGACACCTTCTCCCTTAACACTCAGGCGGTTTTCCCCTGCTCCAAGTTCCATTTCTGGGAACTCCCATGTTCCAGCACTTACGGATTTTTCATAGGTATCTTCTCCTATTCTCCAAGAAAATGCGGTCTCCCCTGTGGTGATCACTACCGGAACCACAGGCATAAAATCGTTTTGTAGTGTAACCGTGCCGCTTCCAGAAATCACGACTTCACTTTCCTTCACATGGTAAAAATAGGAATCTCCATCCGTACACTCCAACGTGATTGTGCCTTTTCTAAGCAGCGGATCATATACAGGGGCAAACTCTACAGTCCCAAGTGCATATACATCGGGTTCTTCAGAACGGATTACCTTAATCAGCTTTCCAGCATATTGATTCACAAGTTCGGAAACCTTCTGATCATATTGCTTTCTGGTACCTAGCATTGACAGAACAATGGTAAAACTCCGTGGCTGATACGATACCCTTCCTAACGCTTCTGTATATCGGATTGGAGAATTTCTTCCCGGAACAACGATTGTATTCGTTTGGGACTGTGGTGTCGGAAAATCAATATTTTCCCGAATCCATCCCATCTCACGAACAGATTTTCCATTTAATTTCACATCAGGGATCATAAACTCAACCTCCTGTTCAACTTCTGTGCCTGTCCCAAACGACTGTCAATAACCGGAAGCAGATGTCCCACCAATGTTCCATCTTCCAAATAAATGCCCTTACTGCTGTTATTGGCGATTACGGCAAGATACTGCTCCATTTTTCCTGTATTCATCCAGCTTGATAAAATATGCTCTAACTGATCATAAAACCCTTTCAATGGAAGAACCGCTTCCTTACCTGCTTCTCCTCCTGCCATTAAGCTGCTTCCATTCATCCCAAAAACAGTAGGCTTGGTTAAAATACCACCTTCCTTATACCAATCAATGGAAAGATGCGGTACACTCGGAGGCGAAAGTGACAACTTTCCTGAAATCTTAAAATGTGGCAGCTTGATTTTAGGAAGTTCCAGTTTCATACCGGAAAAGAATCCTGTAATTTTATCTATGATTCCCTTCACCGCATTTTTTGCTGCTTCCACTGGTTTTATAATCGCATCTTTGATTCCATTCCAAACGGAAGTAGCTGTACTTTTAATCCCGTTGAAGATAGAAGTAACCGTGCTTTTCACGCCATTGAATACGGAACTGACCTTACTTTTTATGCCATCCACCACCGAAGAAATTACGGATTTAATTCCATTCCATATCGATGATGCCACGGATTTCACGGCATTAAATACTGTTGATACCGTAGTTTTTATGGTATTTAAAACAGATGAGACCTTACTGCTTATTGCATTCCATACTGTGGAAATCACATTTTTTATCGCTCCCATCACAGATGAGATTGTACTGGAAACTGCATGGATTGCAGATGACACTACAGATTTAATGCCCTCCCATACGGAAGAAACAATTCCTTTGCAGTTCTCCCAAATCATCTGGAACGGTAACGTTATAATATCAATCGCACCCTGAATAATAGAGCCGAGCAGCATGACCGCCGTCTGTACCACATTACATATTCCTTCCCATACAGACTGCAAGTGCGTCCACAAATTTGAAAACCATGCTTTTAGGGAATCTACCATTGCACCAATTCCGGTACAGATGGTATTCCACAGCTCTCCGAACCATTGTGTAATCGCACCCCAATTTTGTATAATCGCAATAATTCCGGCAATCGCCGCTGCCACCGCTGCAATGACAGCAATAATAGGAAGCATTGAAACATTCAAAGCACCCATCGCCACGGAAATCGCTGCAATGACCGGAGTAAGGGCTGTGAACGCCGCCAGCAATGCCCCTAAAATAATGACGAAATTTTGAACCGGTCCCGGTAATCTCTCAAACCATCCTCCAATCGTGGTAATCACGGATACCAATGGTGGAAGGATTGCATTTGCCAATTCCGCCAGTTTTTCTCCTAAAGGTACTAATGCCTGCTGTAATTTTCTTGTATTGGACTCCATCTGCTGCATCGGTGTTGTTGTCGCATCGAACATCCCCTGTGCAGAACCTTTTACACTCTCATAGGTGCTTCCGACAGAAGTCAGGGACGTAATGAATTTTAAGTTTCCATCTTCCGCCATTGTTCCAAACGCTAAAGCAGCAAGGTTTAACGCTTCCTGTTGATTCGTACAGTTTCCGATATCTGCCACGATAGAATCAATGACCTGCTTCTGTGTTGCCCCTCCATTCTGCCATGAAGTAAATAATTCCTGTGTTTTTGTAGAAAAAGAACCTATGGACTCTCCAATTGTTCCATCCACAAGACGGGTAGTCACTTCATTGATGGCATCGTTTACCTTGTCAAGATTATACGCACCATTCTTCAAGCCATTGTCCAGCAATTGGAAATACTCCGATGCCGAATATCCCGCCTGAGAAAACTTTCCTGCATATTCACTCAGGTTATCTCCTAACTCATTTGTTTTATCCAAGCCATTCTGTGTACCAACTACGATATAATCCATCGCTTCCTGTGCAGTTAAACCATACTGCTGCATTAAGGAATTCACACCACGAAGCGTTTCATTCATATCAATTCCATACAGTTCATCCAACGTAATGGCCTGCTGTGTTAAATTTGTAAGGTCTGTTTCACTCAGATCACCTAAGTTCTTTTTTACCATAAGGACAGCATCTGCCACGCTGTCCATGCTTTCTCCCACACCATCCGAATACACAGATTTAATAACATTTGCCGACTCTTCTGCTGCCTGTCCGGTTTCTCCAAAATACGCATTTACTTTTGTGACCGCGTTCTCTGTTTCCGAATAAGCATCCATTGCTTTTGTTCCGATGTCCTGAATTTTATCTCCTACAGCAGAAAGCTGATCTGCTGTCTGCATCAAGGCAGCACCTTTTGTATTTTCCGCAATCTGCCCCACATCCTCGGCAGTATCCTGAGCTGCATCCCCTGCCTGCTTTAATTCTTCAATCAGATTACGGATAGCTTCTCCATCATCAACCGTATCTAACGCATCGGTCAATTGACGGATATCTGCTTTCCCGCCTGTTGCAGACTTTCCAATTTTCTCGATGGCTGTCTTCATTTGATCTGAATTGGCAGTTCCATTTTTAATCGCAGATACTAATTTACTTCCAAGAACATCTGCATAATCATCCACTTGTGTTCCTGTCGAAGAAAATAATTTTTCCAATCTTGCCGTATTGGAAGAAAGACGGTCTTGTTCCGTTTGGAGAGAGGATAAATCATTTTTATACTGATTCAGCTTTCCTCGTGTTTCCTCTATCTCTCTTTGAAATGCCTGATATTTGTCCTGACCTATATCCCCCCTTTGAAAAGCTGCCGTAACCTGCTCCTGTGCAGATTCCAATGCTTCCAATTTGTCACTTGTCTGACTGACCGCTTGCGAAAGTAACTGCTGCTTCTGAGCCACCAATACAGTATTTGATGGATCGAGTTTCAACAATTTATTTACATCATTGAGGGCAGACTGTGTCTTGTTGATTGAAGAATTCACACCACGTAATGCTTTATCAAGACCTGTGGTATCTCCTCCGATTTCAACTGTGATTCCCTTAATCCTGTTTCCCATGTCTGCACCTCCTCCCAAAAAGACATAAAGAAAGCCCGGATTTCTCCGAGCATGAAAAAAGCACCGATTCTTTTTCTGAACCGATGCCATCCCACTATTTTATTTATTTCTTTTTACATATCAAATCATAACTTTCCGCAATCATGCGTTTAATATCAGTATCCGGTATTGTCCCATCTAATATAATAGAATTCCAGTGTTCTTTATTTTGATGATATGCCGGAATTACTGAGGAATATGTATTTCTCCAAAAATCTCTCCATTCTGGATCTACCTTTACATTTACCCATATATGTCCTTCCCTTTCATAAGTCCATGCAAAAGCTCTTTTATTTTTTTCATACCTTAGCAATACCCAGTTTGGATCATGGAATGGGGTATCCACATATACATTTGAAAATGTCAAACCATACTCTAAAACATCTTCTCTTGATAACATATTCTTCACCCTCTTCTCATATATGATTTGTCTTACACAAACTGGAATTGTTTCTTATTTTACAAAGGCTGCATCATTTCAAGTATAATTCCATCAGGATCCTTGAAGTAAAATGCTTTGCTTTTGCCAAATCCTTGTGAACTAAAATCAAAATACTGCGGTTCAGATAAACACTCTACATTATTTTCAATAAGTTCTTTATAAACTGTATCAATGGCATCAGTATAAAAACATAATTCTGAAATAGATGTCTTAAATAAATTTGATTGAGCCTTTTTGAATTCATTATCTACAAATTGAATCAATTCAACAGGTGGTGTTTCAATATTTTCAGAACCATTCAAATAAGCAACTCTTGCCTTACAATTCTTCTTTTGAAACATTTTGTCTGTCTCTTCGCCAACCATCATAATTTCTCCTTGGAATGCAAGTCCAAGCACATCTCTATAAAATGCAATTGATTTATCTAAATCTGAAACTGTCAATCCAACATGATATATTCTTCCAACCATTTACTATTCCTCCTTAATAAACAATAAATTCTTATTTGTTTAAAAACAGCCTTTTCTTTTGTTGAATAAATTATATCAAGAAAAGGCTGCTCCTTCAATCCATAACTAGAATTTATCAAAGTCTTCCTGACTAGCTAGGCGCTTATATTTCACACTATCATTAACTCTTTCTGTCCACATATCAATCACAAGACCAATCGTCAAAAAATCCAAATCTACAATTGAAATCCCGATTTCCGTACATCGCAGAAGGAACAGGGGCGTTGTCATCTCCCGCTCACTTCTGCCAAGCCTTTTTTTGCTTTGATATCCGTAGCCACATTGTCTCCCCATAATTCCAAAATTTGTGGCAGCACCTCATAAATAGAAAACATATCAAACTGGTCGAGCCATTCTTCTATCGTAGACGGTATACTGTTATCCGCATGGTATGCCATGATATACGCCACATTTTCAAAAATTTCCAGATCATCAATCTGAAATTCCGCACCATCTTTTTGTGTTCCAACATACGATTTTTCCAGTTTGCTCAAATCTTTAAAAATATCTCTTTTGAATTTTGCCCTGTATAATCGGGGAATTGTTGCTGAAGAACGAAAAGGGATCATTTTCCCACAGATTTCTATTTCTCTTTTAATCATGCCATTCCGCCTCCTTCTTCCGTTGGTGTGTACACAGTTTTGTACCATTCCTTATAGGTTGTCTCATCCGTAGTATCTCCTGTTCTCGCTTTTACCAATCCGTCAGACCGTGGATCGGCCGTAATGGACAAGGTTTCTGTTCCCGGTTCAATTGTATCTTCTTTTGTTTCGGATTCAATGGATGGTCGTGAGGCACTACAATTATAAAGAACGTGCCTGATTGCATTAATATCCCCATCAAATTCAAATAACAAGGCAAATTTTACACTTTCTGCAACGGAACTATTCTCTACCAACACTCCCTTTGCATCTAGCTTTTCTTGTAAAATTTCTGTTCTAAACCATTCTGGAATCAACGCCATTTCTAAATCTCCACTATAACCATTGTTTGTCACGGAACGGAAATATACGATTCCATCCGCATAAAACGGACTGGATTCTCCTTCTGCATCCAAACTGATACTAACAGCTCCCGGAATAGCCTTTGGCACACCATATTCAAATTTTGTACTTCCCCCTTCTTCCTTTTCTGTTAATTTTGCAGCATGAACATTTTTCAAGTTAAACTTTACTTTATTTCCCATTGCTATACCTCCAATTCATACAACACTTCATACAGTTTTTCTGATTTGATATATGTTTCTGTCTTGTTATAGAAAATCCCCTGTGCATCCAAGATCTTCTCCAATTCTTCTTCAAGTGCAAGATCTTTTTTATCTGTGTATAATTCCACATCTAATTGCTTTACCTTAAAGTACACCATTCCATCTGCGGAGAAATTATGGCTTCCCGGAGTCAAATAAATTAAAAATGGCGGTTCTGGAGATTCTCCTTCTGCAAAGTGATGATATGCGATGGGAATTCCAAGACCACCTAATAACTTCATAATATTTTTTAATTCCATCATTTCAATCCTTTCACGATCTTATCTTCAAGCTGTGATATGGCATAGGATTCCGCTGGTGTAATATGCACTTTTGCTTCTACCCTGCCCCCTCCTCGCTTTGCATGGCCTTTCTCCAATAAATGAGTTAGTCCGGGTTTACTGCGATTATAAACGACAACCTCTGTTTTACTTGCAGAATCTTTCATCTTTTTCGCAGTCCACCCTTTCTTGTATCCGCCGCTATCTGTGGGAGAAGCAGATTGTACCATTTTCTTTGTTTCTTCAGAAACTGTATTGACCGCCTGCTTTACAACATCATCTGTCACTTCTTTATACTCTTTCAAAGCATTCATGATCTCTGATGCCAATTGATTAGATGTCACCCGTCTGCTCATTCTTTCCACCTCGTATCTCCCGAACTGCTGTCAGTTTTAATTTTTTATGCGTAAACTGCACATCATCCACACAAATGATGTTATAAACCTCATTTTCAAACAAAATCCGATATTGTTTTTTATTGATTTCTCTCAATTTTTCACACCAACGTAATATAAACACCAATGTATCTTCCGATAGCGTTTCTATATCCGTAACATTTTCTTTTCCAGACGCAAGATTTACATAAGCAAAACATGAATAAAATTTCTCCCAATGAGACTGGTGGTTTCCGATTTCGTCTGTGTGTAATATATGCTTTTGAAGAATAATCCGTTGTCGCATTGAACCAATATCCATCAGAACACCTCCTCACGATTGGAAGAAAGAATATTTTTCAATGTAGGAATCATTTTTTCCGTTTCTTCATTCGTGCCACGGTTTTCAAACATCACACCCACCGCATATAATATAGCAGTTTTTACGGCAGCATCCTCCGGCAGAATATCACGCCGTATAATATCTCTACACAATATTTCGGAAGAATTGATCAGCGTTTGAATCAGGGTGTCTTCATCCTCATATTCCACCTTCAAATATTCTTTCGCTTCTTCTAGTGTAATCAGCATGCAGACACCCCTCCTTCTTATCTCGTTTCTTTCAGTTTCATCGTTTTTACTGCTTCAGGAAGAATTAATTTCCCGTCTACCCTCTGGCTTGCAAGAAAACCAACCTGCCCAGTTGCAGCAAATAACTCATTCAGGCGTTTAAAAGAACGTCCCTGCCTGTCCGCAATCCAGTAATAGGAAAAATCTCCAAATGCCATAATCTTCTGTCCGGCTGCAATTTCCGGTACAAATGAAGACGTAAAATATGGGCGGTTCAAAATCATGTCCGGCACTCCCGCCTGCACGGACGGTTGCCAAATATAATTCCCGTTCCCATCTTTTAATTTACGTAACGCTTTTACGGTGCTGTCATTGAGCATCCATACCGCTTTTTTACGATATGGGGATCGCAGAGAATAAAATAAATCCATAACATCGTCAAACGTAATGCTTGCGCCTGCGGTCGTGACTCCATCAGAAGCTCCGCCTGTAGCATTAAAGATTCCTGTCGGTTTTCCCTTGCCATCTCCGGTAAAAAATGCTTCTTCTTCCTTCGTTCCGATTCTTCGTCCGAATTCTTTAGAAATATAGGCTTCCAAATTAAACACGTTATCGTTTAACAACTCATCCGAAACTTTAATCATGGTCGCAACCTTATATGCACTAATGGAAATCTGTCCAAAGCTGTCATCAGATTCTGGATATGCCGCTTCTTCATCAATCCACTTTGCTTCTCCTTTGGATGCCACGATAGGAATTTTACGATCTCCGCTGGAGGTCTGAATCACGGTTGCCAGACTTCGGAAAAAGTTTTCTTCTTCCAACGCTTCCACCAGAGTTCTTTCATATTCATCGGGAACCAAATAACCTCCTTCTGAATCTGTTCCAACCTGAAGAGCATTCTGAATATCAAGATAATTTTTCTTTCTCATCGCATTCCAAAATGCAGTTTTATAAGCCGCTGAGGCTCTTCCTGTTTTTTCTTCTCCACCATTACCTTTCCCCGGCTGATTTGTAATCGGATGACTAGTAGGCTTATTCAGTTCTGCATCAATAGCTGCCTGTCTTTCTAAACGCTCGATCTCTTTTCCAAGATTAACCACATCCGCTTCCATACGGTCATAAGTGGCCGTATCTTCTGCTGAAAGCAACCCGTCCGTTTCTCGTTTAGATTCTAAAAATGCCTTTGCTGCCTCCCACGCTTTTGCTCTTTTCTCTCTTAATGCTAAAATCTGATTCATATTAAAAATCCTCCTCTTTTAATGTGCCAAGAGACTAAGTCTCTTTTCTAACTGTTCAATGGGTGTCTTTTTTTCTGGTTTGGAAATCAATTTTGACATCAGCGAATTCGTCACCGCTTTTCGTGAAAACATTACTGCTTCCATTTCCAACTCTTTTTCTTCTTCCGCTTCGGTTTCCTCTTTAGAAAAAAGAAGCTTATCTGCAAAGCCAAGTTCTACAGCTTTCTTTGCATTGAACCAGCTTTCCGCATCCATCAAATGTGAAATCCTCGATCTTGATAGTCCCGTTTTAATTTCATAAGCATTCATAATGGATTCCTTTACTTCATCCAACATGTCGATTGCCTTTTTCATTTCTGAAGAATCACCGATAGCAATGGTCGCAGGATTATGAATCATCATCATCGCCACAGGAGACATCTGTACTTCCGTTCCCGCCATTGCAATCACGGATGCTGCTGAAGCAGCCAGCCCATCAATTTTCACAGTCACATTCCCTTTGTAGTCCATCAACATGTTATAAATCTGTGCTGCTGCGAATACATCTCCTCCCGGACTATTGATCCATACCGTGATATCTCCTTCTCCATCTTGTAATTCTTCTTTGAACATTTTGGGAGTCACTTCATCTCCGTACCATGTTTCATCGGAAATCTCTCCGTTTAGAAACAGGGTTCTGCTCTCATCATTTTCATTTCTTACCCAGTTCCAAAACTTCCGTTTCATCCTGTCCCTCCTTTTACGACTGTGTTTTAAGCACACAAAAAGGACCACAACCAGATACTCTGTTTCTGATTATCGTCCTTAAAACACACTTTATTATTTTTGATATTTTCATCTAATTTTGGATTTATCCTCCACTTTCAAAAGAAAAAGCCTTCTATTTTTTGTTATATTCCGCTTGTTCTGCTTCAATCCTCCACTTTCATGGGATCTTCTGCTTTTTACTCTTGTCACCAAACAGTAGCATATTGTTCCACTATGCAACATAGTGTTGCTCAACTCCAGTTGAGCATAAATCTTTTAAACCTGCGGCATATTACCTCCTGCCTTTCCTGCAAAGGCTCCTGCATCTGCCAGCTTTGTCATGCTTCCATTCACAAGATATAAATCTCCTCCGTCTTCTTCTGGAATTGGATTCTGATCTTCCATTTCCCGGATATCATTTGCTGACAGCCATCCATTCTGCCGGCCTACGGCGTACCCATTCATTCGGCTGGCATAGTCCCCCCGCAATAATCCATCCACATTTAGTTTTATAAAATACTCATTCTTTTCCTGTGGCAATAACAATGCTTTCTGCAAAGCCTGTTCCCACCTGACTACCCACGGATCTAATGTGTATTTCACAAACTCCAAAGACTGCTGCTCTATGTTAGAAAAACTGGATTTCTCCAAGTCCCCTACCATATGTGGAGGAATCCGATACATCCTTGCAATCTCATTGATTTGAAATTTCCTTGTCTCCAAAAACTGTGCCTCTTCCGGCGGAATCCCTATCTGCTGATATTTCATTCCTTCTTCCAGAACAGCCACTTTTCCTGCATTTCTTGAACCCCCATACACCTTATGCCAGCTATCCCTTACCTTTGCGGGATCTTTCAGAACGCCCGGATGTTCCAAAACACCACCCGGTGTTGCTCCATTTGCAAAAAACGATGCCCCGTATTCTTCACAGGCAAGTGTCATCCCTACTGCATTTTTAGCCATAGCAATCGGAGAATATCCCACTAAACCATCAAATCCTAATCCCGGTATATGCAGCACATCTTCCCTGCGAAGGTAGATCCGTCCATAATCCTTAAAATTGGGATTCTCTTCTGTGTTCCGTGTGTAAATATAATAAAGTTCTCCATTTTCCGCACGGTCAACTTCCATTTTATCCGGCAGAAGCGGATACAATCCTAATACCTGACCTCTTCCATCACGGATGATCTGCGCATAGGCATTTCCCCATATCAGTAAATGGCTCATCAAGACTTCCCGGAATACGAAAGATGTCATTTCTTCATTTGGTTCATCGTGAAGAATATGATAAAGCGGATGGTCAAATACTCTTTCTTTTCCTTTATCCGTATAACGATACAAGTGAAGGGGAAGAGAAGCTATTGCTTCTGCAAGAATTCTGACACAGGAATATACTGCTGTTGTCTGCATGGCGGTTCTTTCATTTACGGAAATACCGCTTGTGCTTCTTCCAAATAAAAAAGATACTCCTGAATTATAACTATTTGTCGGTTTGTCCCTTGCTCCCCTTAAACCAAATAATTCCCGTAATCCCATACTCTGCCTCCTGTTTTATCAAAATGAAATAATGCCACGCTCATCATATACACTTCCTGTTGTGCCTTCATTACGGATTGCACGATCAAGTGCCATAACTGTTGCGACTGCCCCATCTATTTTTTCTGTAGATTTTTCCTTATCCATCTTAATATTTCCTGCCGGATCTTGACGGACAAAAACATTATCCATCATCCATCTGAGAACTGGATGACCGCCATGTGCCAGTTTTTTCTCCAATGTCAGCTTCATTAATTCTTTCGTTGGCGGACTCATATCTTTATATCCCTGCCCGAAAGGTACGACAGTAAACCCCATACCCTCAAGATTTTGTACCATCTGAACTGCTCCCCAACGGTCAAATGCGATTTCCAAAATATGATATTTCATTCCCAAATCCTCGATGAATTTTTCAATGAAACCATAATGAATTACATTTCCTTCCGTCATCTGAAGATGTCCCTGCTTTTCCCACACGTCATAAGGAACGTGATCTCTCCTCACACGAAGTTGTAAATTTTCTTCCGGTATCCAAAAAAATGGCAGTATGCTATATTTTTCTTCCTCCGTTCTCGGCGGAAACACTAAAACAAACGCTGTAATGTCCGAAGTACTGGAAAGGTCAAGTCCGGCATAACATTCTCTTCCAAGCAGACTATCCTGATCTACTTCAAAGTCACATTCATCCCACCGATCCATAGGCATCCATCTGGTAGATTGTTTTACCCATTGATTCAATCGGAGCTGCCGGAAAATATTTTCTTCTGCCGGATTTTCTTTCGCACTCTGATAAGCATTCTGCACTTTTTCCAATGCTATCGTATGCCCCAAAGACGGATTTGCCTTATACCAGCTTTCTTCACTTCCCCAATCATCATCGTCCGCAATACCATAAATCACGGGATAAAAAGTCGGATCAATCTTTCTTCCCATAAGAATGTCTCCTGCTTTTTGGTGCTGTTCAAAACAAATGGAATTGCGATCCGTTCCGGCGGTCGTAATCAAAAAATACAATGGCTGTGTTCTTGCATCACCTGAACCCTTTGTCATGACATCGAATAACTCCCGATTCGGCTGCGCATGAAGTTCATCAAAAATTACTGCGTGTACATTCAAGCCGTGCTTGGTATATGCTTCAGCAGAAAGTACCTGATAGAAACTGTTTGTCGGCTGATATACTAACCGCTTTACAGACATGATTGGCTTAATTCTTTTCTTCAGAGCCGGACATTGATCCACCATATCAACTGCCACATCAAATACGATCGAAGCCTGCTGACGGTCAGAAGCACATCCGTAGACTTCCGCCCCCCATTCTCCGTCACCACAGGTCATCAGCAGAGCCACCGCAGCAGCCAGTTCTGATTTTCCATTTTTCTTTGGAATCTCCACATATGCAGTATTATATTGACGATAGCCATTTTCTTTTACCGTTCCAAAAATATCACGGATGATTTTATCCTGCCACGGAAGCAGCTCAAACGGGACACCTCTCCATTGCCCTTTCGTGTGTTTCAAACAATTAATAAAATTTACGGCATGATCCGCTTTTGTTTGATCATACACTATCCACCACCTCCCTTTATCAGCAGAAGTTCCATTGCATCGCTTTCTTTATCATCACCATTGTCCGTAACAATCCTGCTTCTTGCAGAAGGTGTCAGTCCAAACTGCTCACAGAATTTATTCATGATTTTCAGATAGGTCTGGGCAATGGACACCTGTGGAACCTGCTGCCAATAACCGGATGGTGTCTTTACGATTGTTCCATGCTGAGTAATAAATTCCTCCGCTTCTTTCCATCGCGCATACGCCTGACAGTAACCTGCAAAAGCAGCCATATCAATTTCTGTCAGAATACCCAACTGCTCCATCTGTTTTGCCATCCGCTTCCATTCCTTCTTTGCCTCATCTTCCAGCCACGCAGGACATCTCGGTGCTTTCTTCACAGGCTTCGGCTCGTTTGTATTCAGACTTCTTTTCCCCGGATTGCCTTCCAATACTTTTACTGCCGTAGGCTTAGGTTTTCTTCCTCTCTGTGCCATTGCTCTCACCTCCTTCCAAAACATCACTAAAAAAAGACCTCCGAAGAAGTCTTTTTTATCTCAGCACCTTTCGTTTTTACTTGAAAAGTTCATCGATTTTTACTTTTGCTGCTTTCACAGCATTGTAATCATAAAAATATGAATCTTCACTTGTAATTATTTTCCCATTGTCCGGCGGGGTAATAATAAAATCATATCCTGTAGTTTCACTATTCCAAGCGATTGTAATTTGAAACCCTCTGTATGTTTCTCCCATAATAATTCTCCTGTTCTTTTTGTACACACATGTTACCTCTGACTCTTGTTTATATCCAGCAATATCCGTACCACAATCTGCACAAATTTTCTTTAGACGTCTTCTCCATCCGTACAAAAGTCCAATCCCATTTTTAACTCATTATATATCTTCATGTATCGGCTCTGTTCACTCCCTTCACTTTCCAAAATTGCCTGAAAGAAAAATTCTTCTGCTTTCTCCCTCGAATACCACTCCTCTGTCTTTCCATAACAAACAGTTCTGACTATGGGTATCTTTTTTACACAATCTTCCCCATAAATCACATTCAGTCCTGATCCATTATCCCAATGCATCAGAAGGGATGCCGTGTCATCCACTCCGAGAACGGTCCCTGTCATGCCAACTGGCGGTGCCTGTTTATCATTCATTCTTACAAGTTCTACTCTGGTACCGACTGGATATTCTCTGCGAATATTCTCCACAATTTTTCTATTCGGAAATACCATGCTGCACCTCCTTGATTGAATTTTTCAAAGCCTGCTTCAGAACATCTTCCTCAAACCCAAACTTTTCATATGCCTGTTCCAAAGTCCGATAATATCCTGCACTTGGTACTCCTATTTTCCTTTGCTCATCCATAATATACACCATCGCACTTTTTATTTTCCCCTTGATTTGCACCTCCAGCATCTTCTTATAGTAAAAATTCGGATATCCTTCATAATAGTCAAGTCTTCTTTCATCCATTTGACCGATTTCCCAAACCAATACCGGAACGATGCTTCCCTCCTTTGGTTCTATCGTAGCATACGAACCTGTTCGTGAACCTTTGAATATTAACTCATACCCTTCCACGATTGCTGTTCCTACTAAAGTTGCAGTCGGGCATCGGAATGCCATCTGCTCCTCATCCATGTTACTGCCATAGGCAATATACAACTTCTTCATATTCGTTTCATCCTTTCTCTGTTGATAGTGAGGTCTCCCTCCTACCACCTCAAGACGGTCTCTCGACCGCTATTGGTGGGGCTGTGCCTATTCCCTTCAAGTAGCATGTCTCCATGCAGAATTTCCTTCCATATGTTTCAGAAAATGAAGCCTGCAGGTTTTGAATTCATCCCCGTTTAATCCCAACCGGAGCATCCAACACCGGAATGCGTATTTTTCATTATCTGTAACTGTTCTTCTGGCACTCGCTTTCTTTTGCGTCAATGCCTGATGGCTGACTGCAAGGCAGAATTGTATGTATGCTTTAATTTCCCCTGCATGCGTAGTGCTGTTAAACAATCGGAACTCTACCGTTCCTTTTGTGAAAGTCGCATGAAGATTTAAACCGTGGTATCTGGTATCGTTGTAATGGTCTGTCCTTCTTCTATGACTCCCCTCATACCAGATGTCTTTTAATTCTTCCATCGTTTTGGGTTTTCTTTTATTAATCGTTTGAATCAACTGTTCATTTGTCTTTTTACACCATCGAAGCCTGGCCGGATCAATTTGTAAAGCTTTATACAAAATATCCTCTTTGCTTGCGATGATATTTACCAGATTGCGTAAAGTCTTAGGTGTATATCTGCCTGCATCCACGTGGATATGAATGCCGCATTGATCACTTGCGAATGCTCCCTTATGCCGAAGCTGACGAACAATTTCCTGCAAATCTTCCAAGTCTTCATATTCTAAAATCGGACTAACAATTTCACATTTATATTCTTCCGAGGCAGGCTCCCTTCTTCCACCCTTTTTTCTCTGTGCAATAATACTGGAGTCAAATGTTGCTTTCCACGTTCTTCCTTTACGGTCTTTTGCCCCGTAAGTTTGATAATACGTCCCGATATAAAATTTCTCTGTTCCGAAATATTCTGCAATAACATCTGCCGCTTTTTTTCTGGTGATTCCGGTTAATTCAATTTCAATCCCGAACTTCTGTGTTTTCATTTTGTTGCGCCTCCTATGTGTTTTTTTTTCGTAGTCTATATTCTATATATCACTCTAAAAGCACATATTATCCAGTCATTTCAAACAATAATGTACACAAAAATTCAGGAGAGAAATTGTGTATTTTACAGAAAACTATTCCTGTGTTACTTTCCGTTCAGCGGCTCTCTGCCGATTGCGCTCTTTTGCACGTTCCTTTTCTTCTTCCGTCCGAAAAGCCGTGTTCCCTTTCAGATTCTTCAAAAGGAGATCCCTTGTTTTCTTTCCGCCTTTTCCTCCAAGTCCTAGACGAATCAACCAGATGCGCATATAATATTTTTCATTTGCCTCAATTGTCTCCACAGGATTAATCCACTTCATCTCTTTTGCACGTTCTGCCATCATGCAGGTCAATTCCGCAAAAGAAATTGTACTTTCTGCTTCCATCGGAAATCCGTTAAAAACAATTTTGTCAGCCACAAACTCCAATCCAAAGCAATGTACTTTTTCTTCTTCAAAAATCTCCATTACCCTGTTCATATCCGCATCTTTTTCTTCTGATAATCTCTCAATCAGACGTTCACTCATGTGCAGCACTTCTGTACCGACAGCCCGCTTCAAAAGATACTGTTTACTATGAATCATAAAAATAAGATTTCGGATGCTCTCGGCGGTATGACCTTCTATTGGAATCTGTAAATTTAACTCTCCCTGATTATTTTCAATAAATCCCCTTCGCTGCAGTTCTTTCCGAAGAATTTCGTCATCTTCTATTTCAATGTTTCCGTCACGATCCACAATTGCACCCCCTATCCGGTATCCAAAACTCGGTGGTCCTAAATATTTTGAAGGTTCTCCCAATATTTCTGCCACCGCTTTTACCAGTTCTTTTCTGTTTTCACAGATTGTTTCAATTCTCATGTATGCAGTCTCCCTTCTTTTTTGGTACTACATACATCACTCTAAACGCCCATAAAGTCAAGCATTTTAACCATCTTTCTGACTTTCGGGAAGACACATCGCCAATGCATACGCAACCGTCGCTGTTACGGCATTTCCCGCCTGCTTATACAACTGTGAATCAGAATTCACGGAAGCGGCACGCTCGTATAATTCATCTGGAAATCCCTGCAATCGAAAGCATTCTTTTGGTGTCAATCTCCGAATTCTTCCACACCTCATCAATGTCCCCATCTGACATCCGGTATCTAATGTCTGTGAACATCCTTTTCCGACTCTTCCACGGCGGGTATCGCTATTCGGATACGCAAGTACAATTCCATCTCCCAGATGTGCTTCTTCGTATCCAGTTTTTGTTGCGTTTTTCACTTTCACGGATTTAACGGGTTTCTCACAAAAATACACACCGTGGCGATCTTGGGAGGTCAGCGTGAACATTGGCTCTCCATCTTCTTTCATTCGTCTTCCATTCTGACGTTTTTCCATCCGCTCCGGTGTCAAAACAGGATGCACTTCCATAACCGCAGAATTCATTGCCGTATGATTTACCATTCCCGCTGTGTATCTTGCGGTCAGGCATCTTGCAGTATCCGTAATCTTCGGTGCAACTTTGCTTTGATCTATAAAATAAAGTCCTGTCTTCGCTCCCATTCCCCCTGCATTTCCAATCAATGTAGTTGAAACTCCCTGAGAATCATATACTCGGTATCCCTGCATTCCGCCTATAATCTGGTTAAGAGCTGCTTTGTTTTTTCCTCTGAGAGATAATATTTCTCGTCTACCTCTGCTTCTAAGATTTGCGATAATGAACACGCGCTCTCTGTTTTGTGGAACTCCATAGTCTTTTGAGTTAAGCACCTGCCAGCGACAGTCATACCCTGCTTCTCCCATTTCAGACAAAACCGTGGCAAAATCGAATCCTGCATTAATTGATAGCAGGTTCTTAACGTTTTCAACAAAAAGGTATGTGGGCTTATCACTTTCTTCTTTGCCTTTGAGTAGATCAATAATGTTAAAATATATTCCACTTCTTTTTCCGACCAGTCCCCGCTGCTTTCCTGCGACTGAAATATCCTGACAGGGGAATCCAAAGCACCAGATGTCTGCTCTTGGCACATCGGATGGTTTAAGTTTTGTGACATCATCCGCTTTCCACTCTCCTTCCGTATCATACATTGCTTCGTATGAAGCTCTTGCAAATTTATCATATTCACAATATCCCACACACTTATGGCCGGCAGATTCCAAACCTAAACGGAACCCGCCAATACCTGAGCATAAATCAAGGAAGGTCAACTGCGTCATGCGTGTCACCTTCCTTCATTAGCTCTGAATATTTTATTTTCTTCCCATCCCGTATTACATACACATCTTCTGCACTTCCCACAAATTCCATATAACGATGTACTATCACATCCGCATATTTTTCATCCAGTTCTATCGTTCTGCAAATACGCCCTGTCTGTTCACAGGCAATCATCGTAGAACCGCTTCCACCAAATGGATCTAAGACAATGCAATTACTCATACTAGAGTTACGGATTGGATATGCCACCAGTTCCACAGGTTTCATAGTCGGATGCATATCATTTTTCTTCGGACGGTCATATTCCCATATGGTGGACTGCTTTCTGTCTGAATACCACATATGCTTTCCACCCAACTTCCATCCAAATAAAATCGGCTCATGCTGCCATTGATAGGGACTTCTTCCTAAAACCAATGACTGCTTTTTCCAAATGCATGTACCGGAAAGATAAAATCCTGCTGCTTTAAACGCCCTGCGGAAGTTTAATCCCTCAGTATCCGCATGGAACACATAAATGGAAGCATCACGTTCCATGTTCTGTTCCATATTCACGAATGCAGCAAACAAAAAATTATAGAATTTATCGTCTTCCAAATTATCATTTTGGATTTTCCCTGCACTTCCTTCATAATTTACATTATATGGCGGATCAGTTACTACAAGATTAGCTTTCTTTCCTTCCATAAGTTTTTCATAAGTCTCAGGTAAAGTGGAATCCCCACACACCAGTCGGTGCATTCCAAGCATCCACACATCTCCCTGCTTTGTCATGGCAGGTTTCTTCAACTCAGCATCCACATCAAAATCATCTTCTTTGATTTTTTTATCATGAACCTTATTAAATAACTGCTCAATTTCCGGCGGTTCAAATCCGGTAAATCCAACATCAAAATCTGATTTTTGCAAATCTTCAATCAAATCTGCTAAAAGTTCCTGATTCCATTCTCCTGTAATTTTATTCAGGGCAATATTCAGCGCTTTCTCTTTTGTTTTATCAATTTCAATGACAATACAATCAATTTCATCATACCCTAATGTTTGAAGAACCGTGGCTCTCTGATGTCCACCGATAATCGTCATATCTGAATTCACAATAATCGGCTCAACATATCCGAACTCCGTAATACTGTTTTTTATTTTTTCAAATTCCTTATCTCCCGGCTTGAGTTTCTTTCTCGGATTATATGATGCCGGAATCAAATCCTTAATCCGCAGCTTTCTGAACTCCATCTTCCAATCCCTCCCAAAATCGTGCTTTTATATAACAGTCATGACTGCAATACTTTCTATTCTTATTTCCATAACTCGTAAATTCTTTTCCGCATCTCGCACAGGTCATGGTATAAATTGCCGTGTCTTTCCGATGCAGTTTTTCTGGGTGTGCTTTCCACCATTCCCGTCTGCACTTATCTGAGCAAAACTTCTTTGGTCTACCTGTAGATGGTTGTATCAATTCTGCTCCACAATACAAACACGCCTTTCCTAACATCATCTGTTCCTGAATGTTTTTTGTAAGCGCAGAAGCATATCCATCCATACCATGCGACCGACAATAGTTCCTCACAATGTCACGGGACAGCCCTACCACGGAAGCGATGGCACGATAGCCAACTCCCTGCGTCCGCATTTTCCTAATCTGTTCGGCTTGTAATTCTGTCATGCCTCTCACCATCCTTCCTGTTTCCAGACATAAAAAACAGGTCAAAACACAGCCATTTTTACTGCATTTTGACCCTTATTATTCCTATTTTCCCTAACTTTTTAACAAAATACTCATACCCCATTTTGCGAATAACTGCTTGTTTTACAACACCTTCTGCGAAAACTCTTGTCCTTTTTTCCTATCCCCCCTGTTTAATTCTGCGAAAATTCACGTTTGAGGGGGCGGCGGTCAATGTTCAACAAATTTGTAGAGATTTGATACCCCCACCATTGTCTGGTATTTCCAATCAATATCGATATTCCTGATACCGATCTTCCGTCATGGTTTTTACATCATGATGATGTTTGCATAAAGGCTGCCAATTCTCTTCATCCCAAAAGAGGATTGGATCACCACGATGTGGTTTAATGTGATCCACAATTGTTGCTCTCACATATTTTCCTTCTTCCTCACATTTACAACACAACGGATGTTCTTTTAAGAATCTTTTTCTCGCCCGCTGCCACTTACTGTTATAACCACGTCCCGATGCACTTTTCCGTTCTCCACGATGTAGTGCTTCATGTTCTTCACAATACCTTCCCTCTGTCAATTTGGGACAGCCGGGATGACAGCACGGTTTCATTGGTTTTCTCGGCATACTAATTACCCCTTTCCTTTATGTACGCAGCGTGGGAAAGGATGGAAAGCCACGCTCCGACAGAAAAAAAGACCAAAAGCAAAATGCTTTCAGTCCCGTTTCTTTTTTCCGCATCTTAAGAATAACACAAAAGGAAAGTAATGTCAGTCTACTCTTAGTCTACTTTCAGTCTACCAAGCTAATACTGTTTTTTTGTTCTAATATGGCGGAGGGGAATGAGCCCCTCTTTACAATCGCCCATGCATGGTTACAGGTTACGCCATCTGTCCGCCCGTGTAGCTTTGCAGCCATGCACATACAGCACGGGGGATTGTTTCATTACGACTTTTTAACAAACATCTTCATCCTTTATGGATGACATCTTTTACAAGGTTCATATCCCTGTTGAATTAGTTCATCTCTTGTACCCGTAAACTCTCCTTTATTACTCTCGTTCATTTGATTTAAACTGGAACAACTTGGTAAATGAAATTTCTTTGTATTAGTGTTCAACACATAGGTGGACTCTGTCTTTTGCTCATTTTCCGCTTCTTTATTGCCTTCCGTACTTCCTGCTGAAGAACCACCATCATTGGAAAGCTGGCTTTCTCCTGTAGCATAATCAATAGTAATGCCCGGTTGTACATTGTAGCAATACACATTAAAAAGAATTCCTTCTCCATTATCTTCCACGGACTTTGCTTCCATCTGCACACCGCTTACGACCAGATTATCCCCTTCATAAATTGGTGTTACCTGATACAACACATGGTTTCCAGTTTCTTTTATGTAATCTGCCACCATATTTTCAAATGGTAGCATTCCTTCCACGTTTAAATATCTGGTTCCTGTAATCAGGTTCTTTGTATTTGCATTCTCAGCAGTTAATTGAAATCCAATCAAATGACAGCGGTTATAAAGGTACTTTCCATCGACACAGTCATATTTTACAGTATGCCATCCAGAAGGCTTGACCTGACCAATGGAACCTCTGTCTTCTGTCGGCATCAAATCCTGACCGATATTGGCATAGGCTATACCGCATCTTCCCAATGAATCCAAATCACTATAGGTTTCAAATGATTCCGTTTTTAATTCTGAATCTGTAAAGTTTGGAATATTATTTGCAATCGTGACATAGGCTTCTCCAGAATACTCCGGTATTTCGCCTATATTTATTGTCGGTTCGCTTTCATCTATAATTTCCCAATCTTCCTGTTCCACGGTTTCCTGCTGTTGTTCCGTAACTGTCTGATCCTTTGATGGCTGTGATTCTCCCTGAACATCTGCACCACATCCACTAAGCATAAGCATCAGAACCATAAAAATCGCAATCCAACTCTTTTTCCACTTATTCATGCTCATATACCTCCAACGTTATTTTCTCATGAGAACTTCCTGAAAATTCTTCCACACCTTTCAGTTTCCAACTTCCATCATTCACATCAATAGTAAAGAAGAAATCTCCCGGATACTTGCGATTCCATTTACACAATATTATTTTTTCAATCTTATCACGGAAATTCTCAATTTCCAAATTTTCAACGAAGCAGTAATCCTTTTCTCCTGCTTTCTCCAAAAAATCCTCTGCTTCCTGAATCTGTTCTGTATCTTCAAAACCCACAAATTGTTTATGCGAATACGCATTCATCCACAGCTTTCCATTTTTTGTCATGGAAAGTATCCGTTCCCTCAATCGTTTATCTTGACTCTGTCTCCGATGATTAAATGTCATGCCATTCCTGTCATCTACCGCAACAATTAAAATCATATTCTCTACACCTTCTCTCCCGGCATCTGAAATTTCAGCTTCTCACAAAAAGCAGGGTAGTCATGATGCCCCATTAACAGCATTTTTTTCTCCAATTCATCTAATGCCTTTAGGAAATTTTTCTCATCTTTTTTTCTTACTTTACAAAAAATAATCAGGTAATCATTTCCCTTTTTTCCAAATTCTTTTCCAAAAGAAACCTCAACTTTCTGCTGAATAAATAACTGATCTCCAAGATATTCTTCAGTATCTACAAACGCATAGTATTTATAAAACAATGAAAAACGCCGTAATCTCCAATAATTTTTTCCTTCCATCCTTCTCCTCCCCATTTATCTCATTATAACACGAACAGCGGTATCTACATAGACCCGCTGTTACATTCGTCAATTATATTCTGCATAAACCCCTATCTGTATCTGAAGGGCAATCGTAATCTGTTGCATGACCATCTCATCGTAAACCTCTCCCAGCTTCTCCAGTAATTGATTCTTATCCAAAGTCTCCACCTGTTCAGCTAATGCCATGCTTGGTTTTGATAATCCAACACTTGCTTTTAATGGTATCTGTACGTGGGTTGGAAGATATTTTTTCTTCCACACCCTCGCAGTCAATGGTACAACCGTTACCACCGGAGAGTTTTCATTTGCCCTGTTATTACTCACGACTAGAGCTGGACGGACACCACACTGTTTATACGAATTTTCATTATTTCCAAAATCCACATTATAAATTTCGCCTCGTCTGCACATTTCTTTATGTCCTCCTTATCCCAAAATAAAGGCTTCCGTCTGTTTATCACGAAGCTCGTACAAAAAATCCAGTTCCTTCATTGCTGCTTTCCTGTATTTTCCAATCATGGCATGACTTACATTATATTTTTGTTCCATTGTTTCCCATGTAAGCTCTCCTCGTACCAAATCCATTACCAGTTCCGGCAGAATCCCATCCAAACTCGCAACACTATGTTCAAAAAATTTCAGTTCTTCTACAACTGCCTGATATCTGTTCCAAAGAAACTCAAACCATTCATCATTTTCCCGATCCATCACACTTTTATAATTTATTGCAACGGATGCAGTTTTATCTGATCGATTGCTTGTCTGTACCCTGTCATTGTCATCAGCATGACCGAACATCATGGAATCGATAACATCTGATTCCTCAATCCCGATGAATTGTCCCAACTGAAAAAGTAAAATTCCCTGTTCCTTCTTCAAATTCTTATATTCCTTAAACATCCTTTCTGCTGTCATGTCACATTCCTCCAATCCTCGCCCGTACTGCATGAATCAATGCGGACTGTCCAGTTTCCTTCTTCTCCAACGCTTTCATGACATCTTCATCGTGTGTTCCCTTCGTAATCAGATGATGTATAACCACGGTATGTTTCTGCCCCTGTCTCCAAAGTCTGGCATTCATCTGCTGATATAATTCCAACGACCATGTCAATCCAAACCACACGATAGTACATCCTCCTTCTTGAAGATTCAGTCCGTGTCCGGCTGATGCGGGATGAATCAATCCAATCGCAATTTCACCATGATTCCAGTCCGTTATGTCCTTTGAAGTATCAATCACTCTGGCTTCTGGAAAACGCTTCAATATCCTCATGAGATCATGCTTATACCAATACGCTACCAATATCGGTTTCCCATTTGCAGCTTCCACCAAGTCTTCCAAAGCATCCAATTTCCTGTCATGAATAGAAATCACTTTTTTATCTTCTCCATAAACAGCACCATTTGCCATCTGTAATAATTTATTGGAAAGTGCCGCTGCATTCATGGCATCCAGTTCTTCCTCGCCTATGGAAAGAACCATATCTCTTTCAAATGACTGATACAATTTTTCTTCTTTGGCATTCATACTCACTTCCACACGGTTCTCTATCCGCTCCGGCATATTCAGATAATCGGCCGCCTTCATGGAAATACAAATATCACTTATAAGACTATAGATTTTTTCTTCCGCACCCTGTTTCGGTTTATACGAATAAATAATCTCACGATTTCTTTTGTCCGGTAAAAAGAAGCGTTCTCTGTAACCGCCTATATATCTTCCAAGCCTCTGCCCCATATCTAACAAATACATTTGTGGCCATAAGTCCAACAATCCATTCGGAGATGGGGTTCCTGTCAATCCGATCACTCTGGAAACTTGCGGTCTCACACGTTTTAATGCTTTAAATCTCTGAGCCTTACTGGATTTAAAAGAAGACAGTTCATCAATTACTACCGTACTGAAATCCCAACGATAATTCTCTACCAGCCACACCACATTTTCCCTGTTGATAATATAAATATCGGCATCTTCTGCCAATGCCTGTTCTCTCTGCTTTTTTGTTCCCATTACCAGACTTGCTTTCATCCCTATAAGATGTTCCCATTTTTTTAATTCTTTCGGCCAAGTATCTTCCGCTACCCTTTTAGGTGCTATGACAAGAATTTTCCCCGCTGTAAAGTAATCCAATGCCAATGCAAATAATGCCGTAAGCGTGATTACTGTCTTTCCAAGTCCCATATCTAAAATCAATCCGCAATAAGGATGTTCTAAAATAAACCTTGAAGCGTACGATTGATATTCATAAGGTTCGTATTTCATGCAGCACTCCTCCAATCATTTCCTTACTATCTACGCAGAATACCAAAAACCCCAGTTCTTCCAATGTCCGCTTTCTCTTTTCCTGAAGTGGTCTCATCTTTTTTCCCGGTGCTTTCAGTTCCACAAATCCCAACTTTCCACCGGGGAACAATACCAAGCGGTCGGGCATCCCATCCAAACCGGGAGAGCTGAACTTTACCGCCCAGCCTCCCATCTTTTTTGTCTCCGTTCTTAACTTCTGCTCTATGCTTTTTTCTAATACCATTTTTTACTCCGTTTCCGAACATCCCTATTTCGCGCGTATATGACGCAACACGCATTTTACACGCACATACAAAGCGATATTCTATATTTTTTATTATTTAAGATACTATCGGCAACATAGGAAACTTCTGTCTGTTTTCCTTGTAAATTCTAAGATTTTTATGTTTCCATTCCCCTCTTTTTTCGGATACCTCATCGGCAATGGCAACTTCCGTAAAGGGCTACATATTGCCGATTGTTTCCGATAAATTGCCGTTATTCTTCCTCACGGACATAACCCTTCACGACTCCGTAAATAGAAAAACGCATCTTTCCTTCCGGGCGTTTCCATCCCTCGATATTACTCATAATCGCAGCAATCTCATTCGCATCCTGACGTTTCAAATTGCCGCGTTCTTTTCCAAAACACTCACACCAAATTTCCATATTACAGACACGGGTTCTCCGATTCACTCCCACCTTATGGCTTCCTTCAAATTCCGAACCATTGATAAAATTCCGGCGCTCATACAAAGTCATGGAATCCCAACCTTCCGGCAGAAGCATATCCAAATAATCACGGATCGTTCCCTCTCTCTCATCCTGTTCCATCGCTTCTTTCTGTTCATGGACTGCGATTGGTTCCAGCTCTTTCGGAAGATGAATGGTTTCTCCATCTTTGTAGTAGTGCAACGCTTCTGCCCAGATCTGTTCCACTTCATCTTTAGTAATCTCCCAAGAACCCCTTCCGGTTCCTCCCGGTGTTTTTACCGGCCAAAATCTTCGGTTGCCCGTAATAACCCTAAGATAAGTGTCCGCATTCGTTGTCCCGATAAACACACATTGTCTTGGATGGGGAGTTGCCCTGCGCCCAAAAGCGGCACGGTAAATATCGTTTTGTCTTGACAAAAATCCTCTCAGCGTTTCAATGTCCGTTTTCTTTAATCCTGCGAGTTCCCCAATTTCCAAAATCCAATATCCCTGTAGTTTCTCTGCTGCAGTCTTGTCCTTTGTGTCTGAAAGAAGAAGGGAATCGTTGAACCACTCTCCACAAAGTTTTGCAATCAACGTAGATTTTCCTTTTCCTTGCGGTCCGGACAACACGAGCATCGTGTCAAACTTACATCCCGGATTCATTACCCTTGCTATCGCCGCCACCAATGTTTTCCTTGTAACCGCACGAACATAGGCATTGTCGGCTGCTCCAAGAAAATCCACCAATAAAGTATCCACTCTCGGAATTTCATCCCACTCCGGCAAAGCCGCTAAAAATTCTTTAATGGGATGATAGGAACGATCATCAGTTACTTTTGAAACCGCAATGTCATAATTTCTTGCAGAAAAGTTTCCATAATTCAAATCAATATAGGAAATTAACTGTGCATCATCCGCATCTCTCCAAAATTTTGATGGATGATTCCACGGAACTTCCCCTTTGATTTCCATACCATCTGATAACTGATTAAACACGATTGATTTCAACTTTTCGTCATTATTTAAAATCAACAACAAATTTCTCAGATTATTCACTACCATTCCCTGTCTGTTATACTCCAATTGCATCTTCCAATCTTCTTCCGCAAAATCCAGCCGTGCTGATTCTTCCCGTTCTTTGGATAACGTCTGGCGTACTGCTTCATTTTCTGATGCGAAATCCTGCATAGCCTTAAAAGAAGGGAGTTTGGTAGTTTCTATTTCTTCCGTCACTTTTTCATCTAAATTTCCAAACTTATGAATCCTTACTACATCAAACGCATTCATAAGTTTTCCGCATGCCGGATCAGTAGCATGATGACTATACGCAAACACATCATCATAAATCACCACTCCCGCAGAAGAATCCGCCGGAATGTAATCATATCTTCCTGCCATCTCGCTTGGCTGATATACATCCGGAATGAAAGCATCAATTGCCTGCTGAATGGTAAATGTCCGATTGAACGCCCCAATAATGCCTCTCTTTTCCAATGGATTCTCTTGTTTTTTGAGACTTTTCTGCACAATTATCCTTTGACGGATAGATACCGGCCATGAACTGACATCTTTCCAATCTGTATATAGTGCCAGTACATCTTCCGGTTTCAAAAGCTCACCCTTAATTTCCTGAAAGATAAACTCTCCATCGGAAGATGTGGATGGCCAATACATCAATCGGCTTGGTTCATACGTTGTATCATCAAACAGTTCCATTCCTATTTCTTCAGCTACCTTCCGGCTGACAGCCATATATTCATCCGGCGATATTTCATGGGACAATGGAATAATCAAACGAAGTCTCGGTTTTTCCGGTGTATGTTTATGGGTGGAATACAGATAGCATTGAAATGAAAAAAACAATTCCAACTGATCCCCAATATCTGCAACTGCATAATCCATATCTAACGTCAAAGCGGATCTGGAGATTACACAATCCTTCTTTCTTCTCCCACCTTTTAATCTCCCAAGCACAAAACCGCCGACATCTTTAATATCGTCCTGTTGCGACTTCTTCATTTTCCGATACTGTTCCATTGTTTCCGCAGTACGTTGTGTCTTGGAAATCCGTTCTCTAAAATCCTCAAGTTCCATTTCTGTCAGATTCCATTTTTTATCCATACGGGAGTTCCCCGTAGACACCGCAATCTTCATTCTGCATCTCCTCCTAATCCTTTTTATAAAATGGACTTTCAAATCCGGCTGCTTTTAATGGAAGTCCTTCTGTCCATACCGGATTGACTGCCATGATTTCATTCACTTCTTCCACGGAAGATTTCCCATCAGGCACTTCTAAAACCACCTCATCATGAACATGACACACAATATCAAATCCTTCTTTTTCCAAGCGGAGCATCGCTTCCGCTAAAATATCCCTGCTTGCTGCCTGCACAATATTTTCGACCAGCTTTGGACCGTATGTTTCCAAGCGCATCCATTTCTTGGATTCCCCGATTCCCTCATATGTCAGTCCTTCCCTGCCGAATTTATTCTGCATCATCCGTGGCTTCACATAAGAAAGTTTTCGTCCTGACGGAAGCGTGACAAATAAAATCCCGCTTTTATATTCAAATGATACCCTTCCTACTCTAGATGTTTTTTTATCCCGTACTGCCGTTATCGCAGCATCATCAACCGCCCACCAAAATGCTGTAATATGAGGATTCGCACTTCTCCATGTACTCACAAGTCCCGGAAGTTCTTCTTCCGTCAGTCCCATTTTTAAAGCACCCATCGATGTCAATGCTCCAACTGCACCTCCATATCCCAATGCAAGTTCGCTGATCTTTCCTTTCTGCCTGAGTGGTGAGGTTTTTGTAATTTTTTCTATCGGTACATGAAACATTGCGGATGCAGAAGCCTCGTATATTTTTCCATGTGTTTCAAATACCTGTAATCTCCATTCCTCTCCTGCAAGCCATGCCAGTACTCTGGCTTCAATCGCAGAATAGTCGCTGATAATAAATCTGCATCCCGGCTTTGCCACAAAAGCAGTCCTGATTAGTTCCGACAGTACATTTGGAGTGCTTTCATAGAAAAGTTCCACTTCTTCATATCTTCCTTCTGATACCAACGCTCTCGCCAGTTCCAAATCCGGCAGATGATTCTGCGGAAGATTATGAATCTGCACCAATCTTCCTGCCCATCTGCCGGTCCGGTTTGCCCCATAAAACTGTAACAGTCCATGAACACGATTTTCTGCGCATACAGAACGGTCAATTGCTTCATATTTTTTTACGGAAGTCTTAGAAGTTGCCAGCCTAAGTTTTAACACTTCCTGCACATCTCCCTCTGCTTTCATTGACAAATCTTTTACTGTATCTTTTGCGAGAGAGTCTACCTCCAAGCCTTTTTCCTTAAGCCAAAGCTTCAACAGTGACACGCTGTTAGGGTTCTCCAATCCCGTTAATTCATAGGCTCTCGCTGTTGCGGTTTCTTTATATAAAAGATCGCAAGCAACCGCATGATTCACAAGATTACAATCCACCATAATTCCACGGTCATTGATTCTCTGATCCAGACAGTAAATTTCCTGCTCCCTTTTCGGAATAGGAAATTTAGTCAGTCTCTGCCGTATCTGTTTTTCCACATCAACATCCCGAATACAATATGTTTTAAACTGCCTCCATTTTTCCGGTGCATCTTTCGGCAGATTTCTTGTTCTTCCTCCATTTGATTTTGTGGCTTTACACGGGCTGCAAAAATATTTAATCAATTCTTTTCCTTCCGTCATTTTCTGTTTGTCCAATCCGAGAACCGCACCTACTCCTTCCAATGAAAGAGGCAGGGCTAACATGGCCGCCTGTACCGCCGTACATCTCCACGCTTCTGGTCTGAATGAATGCTGATAATAATTTGAAAAGCAGGTTCTCTCAAAATTTGCATTAAACGCTGTTTTTGTCACGGTATCATCAAATAACATCTCAATAAATTCCTTCGGAGGTTCTTCTCCGTTCGCCACGTCAATGCAGACCGTTTCCTCATCATCTACGGAATATGCAATCAGCAAAATTTCAAAATGGGGAGAACTGCTGTACTTATATACACCGCAGGAAATCAGATCCACATCCGAATATGTTTCAATATCTATCGCTAACGTTCTACCCATGCATAAGACCTCCCGCTTTTAATTTTGCTTACCACTTTTCTTGAAATGTTAAATTCCTCTGCAATCTTCAGCACATGCTCTCCCTCTTCTAACTTCCTTTTGATTTTCTTTACCTCATCATAGGTGAGCTCCAATGTCTGCATTGGCAGTCTCCGCAGCGAGCCACTCTTCCCTTTTACATATCTCGGCATTCTTCTAAGTCTCCCTGTACTGCTGATCTGATACCGGCCTTCCTGCCCTTTTATGTCTTTCCATATTTCCATCCTTACGTCTCCTTTTATGTAGGGGACGGAAATCCGCCCCCGTTTATTCTTAAGCCAGAAAATCATCCTCACCGTCTACTGCATCGAATTCATCCTTTGCATTCATTCTGGAACCAAGTGGCTCTCCATCACGAACTTTCTGAATATTTCCAAGTCCTGCCGCAATTCCTTTATTTCCGTTACTGTTATATGCGTAAAAAGTAACGGAAGCACGGATATAACATCCTGAATACAGCTCACCCTGATCCAAAATCGGCTGCACATTTCTATCCACTACCTGTGGTGCCTGTTTGCTATTCGCATTAATAAAATATGCTCCTGCATAGGCTTCATCTTCCGGCCTGTCCAAATCTCCATCACGAAGTGGTAATTTCAGATTTGCAGGGATTTTACCTCCCCATTTTGACTTCCCGTCTTCTTTTGCCTGTTCAACTGCTTTCTTGATCTTTGCAATCAAATCCGTGTCTTTTTTATCGATAATCAGACTAACGGAATATTTCGGATCAGATCCATTGATGGAATCCGGCTCAAATGCGTGAAGATAGGATGCTCTCGCTGAAATAATAACTTTCGTGTTGTTTACTCTCGTACTCATAATCATTAATCCTCCTGACTAAAATCCGCTTCTGCGGTTGAAATATAAATTGCTTCTCTTTTATCTGAATCTGGTACCAATGTGACTTTCCCATCCGGCTTGTACACATAACTGCCCAAGATTTCATTAAATTTCTTTTTTCCCATCAGCTTTTCCATTTCTGTAATGCTGATAAGACTCGTCCGGTAAATATCGGTATAGCCCGCTGTCTTTGCAGCTTCCGCCACTTCCTCTTCATCGGTATATTTCCGGTTGCTTCTTCCAAGTACCAGTTTGAATCCCGGCCATTCTTTTCGATTCGTGATTGCTTCGTTCTGCGCATAAGTGTAAATTTCTTCTGCCCACTTCTTTAGTGCATCCGCTTTTGACAACACTTCTGCAATTTCTTCATCCGATAGTAACGCTGGCTGTGAAAATTCCATTTGTGCCAAATGAAGATACTCGTCTGCTCTTGCCCTGCATTGAAACCTCGCCTTGCAAAAACGACACCACTCCCCGGCTTTGTATTCTCCTTCTCCGTCCAACGCCATTTTCGCTTTCGGTTCAAATTCCTGTTCTGCCCATTGATGCAGTTCTTCTGCTGAGATTCCCCATGTGGAAAAATGGCTGATTCTCGGCTGAACGATGGTAAGTTCTATGGTCTCAATATCAAAAAGCATCTCCGCTATATCCAACATCCCCAAACCATAAATCATCAACTGCGTATTATTTTCAGCATCCACCTGTACGCCCTTTCCCAGTTTCAGATCAATAATATGAACCTTTTTATCCGTAACAATCACCATGTCCGCTGTACCAAAACAATCCTTTACATGAAAGCTCAAATCTACTTTCTGTTCCACGGAAAACACCGGATCAGAGCAGATATCCTTTGCTTCTTCTATCTGTTCAATCACATACTGAACATATTCATCTACAGCTTCCAAAAGTTCATCGCTATAGTAATCGGAAGTTGGTCTTCTGCTTCGAATCTTCAAATGCTTCTTTATCAGATGCTCCGCCAGCTTATGCCCTGCTGTACCTTCAGCAGAATAAGGACTTTCTTCATCCGGGAACTGTTCCTCCAGCAAAAGAGCTGGAGGACAATTCATATACCGATACCCGCTGGATGGCGAGTATTTTGCATGTTTCCCCATTACAGCACCTCCGCCCTTTTCATTAGTTCTTCATACCGTTCTTCCGGTACTGAAGATAACTTATCCGCACCGAACTCTTTCAATAGCTGTTTGATTTCCTGCGTTTTTCCTGCACGGGATTTTTCTGCCATAACAGCCCTGACCTCTGTAATAGAAATCTTTTTCTCCGGTGTACTTGATTTTTCCGGCTTTTCCTCTGTCTGAATATCTTTTGGAATTTCAATCCCTTCAGATGCCATTTTCCTATAGCCTTCTGCAACCATTGCAAAACCTTCCGCAATTTGTAATAATCCTTTATTCATGATCGTTATCCTTTCTATCGATGGATGAGCCTGACATCTTCTGTCAGCACATCAATTTTGTTGATACTTTCCTTATACATCCCAACATCCACAAGAATGTGATACGGATACTCTTTCACTACCGTTACCTTCCGTTTTCTTTTTGCCCGGATGACCATCAAGCGGTCACCCGGTTTCAGAAAGTAACAGGCGTTTACCTGCCCTAACATTTTCAGTACCTACCGTACAAGTTTTAAACGATGAATGGCATCCCTGTATTCTGGTGTCACTCTCTTATCTGCTTTAAGTGTCCTGAGATTGATACGGTTCATATGCATATCGTAGAGACGAACCGGAAGTTTCAATTCCCTTGCACAGTCCAATTCCATTTTCATCCCTTCAGAAATATTAAAACCGAACAGCCACACCTCATCACAGCACTCCATAAGTGTTAATCCACAATCAATGCCTTCCAATCTCTCAGCTTCATCTTCTTCGTTTAAAAAATGTGGAAAATACAAAGCAGTTGCAATCGGAACTGTACCGGAACGAACAGCAACAGCTGCGATAAACTTCATATTCTTTTCATTACTTTCCTTGTTATCCCTAAATGGATGAATGATATATGCAATCTTTTTACTCATCTTCTTTTATCCTTTCTTCTCTATATGTCAATTTACAGTTTCTACTTACGGACCACCAAGTCGTCACTAGGCTTGTCCTAAACAGCAGGACGGTACTTATTCGAGCCGTATTCACGGAGCATTTGGTCTAGCACCTTCTTCTGTGCATCATCTGCTTTTTCCATTAACTGTTCCAAAACAGAAATCTGCTCTTGCGACATAATATTTTTATGTGGGTGATACCATTCGGCGATACGGACACCGCCTCCGTTACCTCTATAAGTTTCCAGAGGATACTCAGCTGTAAGTGCTACGATATCATTTCGGATTGTTCTATCTGAAACGCCAAGCTCAGAAGCCAAAACCTGCATATTCTCTTGTCTTCGTGCGACCATGATTCTCATGATCTCTGCTCTTCTTTCGTTTGCACTCACAGCTTTTTCCCTCCTTTCCTTTCCGTCTGTCTGTAATATAGAACTCAAATAGGAAGGGTAATTTCCTATTTGAAACTTTTTCGCAAAAGTTTTTCTATGTATTTATTCTCCGTTTCGCTTTTCAAAAAAGTAAAAACACATCGTGATAAAAAAAATCGGAGCATGACTGTAAAATTACAATCTTGCTCCGATCTTAATGGTGGTTATAATAAACCCCGACGATCAGTCAGCTCTATCTTCTATTTTTGAGTCGCATTTGCGCTTTTGATTTTTCGGTCTTTCCAGTATCTAAATCCGCTTTATAAATATGTTTACATTTTGGACACTGGACTGATATCGTTACTTTTCCTTTTCCATCTGCTAATGTTTCACTTCCTTCACACCACGGACACCGTAAGTGAATGCTCATCATTTTCTCTTTCATCATGTCACTCTCCTCTTGATTTTATTTGGAAATTTTTTGTTTTAATTTTTAACCATTTGGTAAGTATTGTGTAAAAAAATAATTTCCTTTTTCTTCCATTTCTTCATCTTATAAACCGAATTATATTAAACAATCGGTAAGTTGTCAATCCTATTTTTAGTTTTGCATAATGCTAAATCGTGGTTTAGTACTACTTTTTTCACGCATTTCATCTTTTTAGATTGACACAAATGGTAAGTTATGATATATTTTTGGTAAATAGTTCAGTATTCCTTTTTTATTTTTTATGATTAAAATTTTATATTATACTACACAAAAGAGAATGCAAGAAGTATTTGTATGATTGCTGTAGTGCAAGGACAAAATGAGCCAGTCATAAGAGCAAGCCAGTTGGAGCTAAACGACCATCGGGAACGGTAATAGCACACTCCCAAATTGAATATATTTTTTCAATAAACTAAAGTGCTGACAAACAATATTCCCAAAAAACGAGAAGCCATACACTGCAAAATGCCAAAGACGCAAGAGCCGCAAGAGCCCTGCAGAGCATATGCAAATTCAATTTAGAAAGAGGTAATTAAGAGATGAATGAAAACACATTAGGAGGTAGGATTGCTGAACTATTAGAAAAAAATGGTTTGACTCAAAGAGAATTGGCTGAAAAAGTAGGTGTTACCGAAGTTTCCATGTCTCGCTATATCAGCAATGATCGTACCCCCAAAGGTCCTGTCATCGCTAATATTTCCACCGCATTACACACAACTTCCGACTATTTATTAGGTACAGAAGAAGTTGGCGATTTTGAGAGTGAGTATTACAAAATCCACCGACTCATTGCACGTAACGCATCCCAAATGACTCGGAAACAAAGAAACGAACTGATTAATGCCCTTCTTGAGCCAGATGACTAAGAAAGGACTGATTTTTTGTATCTGAGCGACTCTCAATATGAAAACATTAAAGAAAATGTAGTCGATATGTATGAAGAATGCGGATTAACCACATACCCCATCGACTGCATGGAAATTGCAAGAAGACTAAATTACCGATTAGTTCCCTATTCTAAATTAAAGGGAAAAAAATTGGTAACCGCTATGAACATCAGTATGGATGGCTTTCATATGTTAGTAGAGGATAAAGTCTCTGGTATGTTTATGTGGGTTATTTTTTATAATGATGAAAACAGCCACGAACGCCAACGTTGGACAATCCTTCATGAAATTGGGCATATCCGGTTAGATCATACCCAAGAGAGTGAACTCGCAGAAACGGAAGCAAACTTTTTTGCAAAATATAGTATTGCGCCACCACCATTGATTCATTATGCACAATGCGATGATTATATTGATGTTGCAGTTAAATTTGACCTATCCATCCAAGCAGCATACTATTCCATGTGCTATTATCATAAGTGGCTACAATATGGTCCCGCTGATTACGAACCAGTCGAAATCCGAATGTTAGAATTATTTGGATTAGCCGCATAACAATTAACCCTTGAAACTCTATATATTGTGTATTATAATAATACATACTACAATATATAGAGTTTTTGACTCAACAAAGAAAAGAGGTGAATTTAGCGTATGGAAGAATCTCGGATGATTATTAAAAAAACAAACGAAGAAGTCACATTTTCTATAAAAGTTATCCATGATGCCTTACATAAACTGGTCTATGAAATTGTAGAAAATGTTATTGATGAGCTTATTGATAAAGTCCATGAACATCTAATGAGCTTAATCGCTTTCATGCATGATTTCTTATATCACAGAACAAAGGAGGATCGATGCTCATCCTGCTGCTCCCTGCACGCATATATAAAAGCAGTTTTATTCATTCCTATCGCCAAGTCAGCCACCTTATCATTTCGGAATTATTCATATCGACTCCGAAATGTGTATCTTCACCGTAACCAGATTCGTGGTCTGGATACCGATGATGCTGACAGTATGATATTCGCATAACGTAACCCGCAAATATCACAGCAGCATTTGGAGGTATTAAAATGCTTGAAGAATATATTAAAGATGCCATTGACGATGAAATGAAAGATTACCTGACTACCGAAACATACAAGCAACAAGGAGAAGAAATCGAAAAACTTCTATATTCTCTGCGTTCCGAATTGACCCCAGATCAAGTTTCAACCTTAAACAGATTAGTAAATGTCTTGGGACAACAACATAGTGATTTTGCTTCCGCCGCCTATCTTCGTGGTGTTGTAAGTGGAATTGCATTAAAAAATAAAACACTGGACAATAAAAGTGAATAGAAAAAAGCTGATGCACTACCTTCATCAAGGTGTGCATCAGCTTTTCTTTCAAACAGATCTAATCTTCTTTTTGCACAACGCAATTCCTTCAACAACGCCCTGCAAATACGCTTCTGATGCAAATGCTCCATCACATACCGATATTGCATCCAATAGCTGATTCAGTAAAATCATTTTTTCTGATGAAAGATTTTCTCTCATGTTCCGTAATAAATCATTAATTTGTTTCTTGTGTTCTTTATACTTTTCAGATTTTATGTAATCACTCATTGCCTCATCCGTAGCATCTTTAATGTACTCTTCTAACTCCATTGTTAATTTACACCTCCAATACCGGAACTATATTGATTGGTCTGCTTAACAACTCCCTGCCTGGTATTTCTGTAGCGATACTTTTATTATACGAACACATGTTCTTTTTGTCAATCCTTCATCACTTCTAAACTCATAAAAAATATTACTGTAACGCTTTCAATATTTCCTCTGCAATTCGATTAATTACAGGAACACATACTGAATTCCCAGCTTGTTTATATAGGCGTGCATCACTTTGTTTAGGTAATTTGAAATTATTAGGAAATCCTTGTGTATTAAAACATTCTCTCGGCGTCATTTTTCTTAAGCCATATTTTGACTTAATGATACACACATTATGTCCCCCTTCTCCCTGATTAGCTGTTAAAGTTGGTACTACGCCACTTTTATTCTGCCTTACATATTTTCTTCGCCACTGATATATTGCCGGATTATTTATATCATCATCTTTCGTTGCTTCCACCAGTAACTTATAAATATCGCCTTTGTACTTTCCTTCCGTATAATAATATTTTTCGTTCTCTTTTACTTTGAAATCGATAATATCCTTTACTGTTTTTGTCAATGGTACTGGTAATGGCCATTGAAATTTACTAAAATCTCCCGCTTCCCTAAAAGCCACAATATATATTCTTTCTCGATTTTGAGCCATATTGCCATAATTCATAGCATTTAAAACCTGATATGTGTAATGATATCCTAAATTTTCTAGTTGCTCGCATATAACTCGAAAAGTGTTTCCGTTATCATGCCCTACAAGATTTTTGACATTCTCAAATAATGCTACTCTTGGTCTTTTTTCTTCGAGCATCCTTACCAATTCAAAAAATAATTCCCCCCGTCCTTTTTCATCCTCAAAACCTTTTCTATATCCAGCTATTGAAAATGCTTGGCAGGGAAATCCTCCTATAATTACATCCGTCTTTGGTACATCCTCTGTAGGAACTATATGGATATCTCTGGTATCAACTTTTACTTTTGGGAAATTTAATTCAAAAGTTTCACTCGCATAATTATCAAATTCATTTGCATAAACTGTTTGAAACTCTCCTGTTTCTTCAAATCCTAAATCAATGCCGCCAACACCTGCAAAAAATGATGCAACACTATACATAACTATTCATTTCCTCCTATTAATTCGCTAGTTGCAATTTTACCATAAATCGCGGCGCGCCGCAATATAATTTATAAATGATAGGCGGGATAAATTCCCGCCTATCATTTATCGATTATCTTTAATAATTCTGCAACGTCTAATATCAAAAATAATGTCTGGTTCAAGCCCTTGTGCATCTACAAACAATGTCTGTAAACTCACATGTGGTCTTCGACCTTGATTTTTTTGATCTTGTATTGTTTGACTTTTATTGGCTGGATATTTTCCAAACTCTTCAGAATCTATTTTCAGATCGTAAATATATAATAAATTCTCATCAAGTTTGAAACGTAAAAAAACTAGATCATCGAAAACACATTTTGGTCCAAACGATGATAAATCTCCATCGAAACGTGATGTCGCTTTAAACTCAATTTTTTTCCCTGTTCTAGGATCTGTTGCATCTCCAACTTCATCGCCCCTGTTCCAAAGCAAATCTAGGCAATAGCATCCCATAGGTTCACTAATAGCATCTGGCATATTAATTCCTCTATGACTATTGTTTGAAATGTATGTATTTAAATCCTTCCATTTAAAATATGCATTACACGTTTCATCAATCCTAGCCTCGTCAATAGTAACATGACCAAATTCATTGTATATAGGCATTTCTCTCACCTTCCTCAAATATGTTTATGTACATTTTATCACAGGTATCTCAAAAAACATAGAATAATATTTTTCTTACTATAATTCCTGATATAAACGTTCAATCACGTCCCAGTTTTCTAAATACTCTCCCAGCTTACTAACACTAACACTTTTTATTTCTTCATCTGACCAAGGATCTATCTCTTTCATAGGTATTAAATAGCATAACCCCACTAATTTGTCTACGGCTACATATAAATCGCAATCCTGAGAAGTAATCCTCTTACCTCTATTTCTTTCATTATGAGTGTCTATTCCTCTTCCACCACGATCTCTATCTTTGAAACTAATTGTATCTGAACTAATTCCTTTAACTTGCACTTTAAATATATGTCCTTTATAATCAATTACCGAATCATATCTACTAGATCGTACATCAACATTAGAACAATTGAATCCTGCTAAAATAGCACGTGATACAAACAGAAATTGTGCTGAATCCCCACCATTTGCAGTCATCGTTCCACTCTCCAAATGATTAATGTTTACTTGAAATCCATTCTGTAATAATAAATATAAACTTTTTCGGGTAATATTTTTTAAAGCTCTTTTTATAAATTTTTTCTTTGTTTCCACCAGTTCTGAATTATCTAGTATCGTTGATACTATTGCATTTTGCAACTCTTCTGAATTTTCCATTTGTAATTGTCTAAATGTGTCGGCTTCAATCAATCTTTCAACATCTTTTTTATATAAAACATACTCATTTGAAACAGTAACAATTTGATTTTTCTGAGCTCCTAATTCTTCAAATCTTTTAATAAGAGCTTCTATCGTTTCTTGTGATTCGGAATTCAATTTTTCAGATAAATGCCTCTTTATATCTGTATCATCAAAATCAACTCCATAATTTGATAAGTCCTTAAAATCCGAAATCCTATTATTTATATTCTCAATGTTGTCTTTTATAAATATCCCGATATCATTTTTATGTTCAAAATTAATTTCCATCCCAATCTTCCTCCAAGCTATTACATGTTGATTCAAATATAGTTTCTTCTATTACTTTAATGCATTCATCAGTATTATTTAATATTTCTTTTCCCCAAAAACGAACTACTGTCCACCCTAAAAAATTTAACTGTTGATTAATTTCCTGATCTCTGGTAATATTGCGTTCTATTTTTTTCAACCAGTAGTTTGCATTATTACCTTTCTCAAGTCTTGGTTTCAGTACTTCCCAATCTTTACCATGAAAAAATTCAGAATCACAAAAAATCACAATTTTCTGCTTGGTTAAAACAATATCTGGCTTTCCCGGTAATTCATTATAATTTTTCCTATAACGATATCCGCGATGCCATAATTCTTTTCTAAGTACAACCTCTATTTTTGTATCTTTACTCTTTATATTTTTCATATTTTTATGACGTTGTTCTTTAGTTAAATTATCCATAGGCTTTTCTATACTCCAACTACAGTTCCATTTTTATGTATATATTTTAACAGATTATGAGCAAAATGAATAGCAAAACGGATCGTGTTTTATATGAACACAATCCGCTTCTATTTAAAACAATTTACAATATGACTGTTTTATGAAAGCAATATATCTATTTCTTTTTTGCACGTACATATGAATATAAATTCCATAAATTTGCCCAAATGGAAAACTCTTTTCTATATACAAATTTTGAATTATATTTTATTCCATGTCCCTGACACCATTGATAAATATCTTTCATTACCATCTGTTCTCCAGCATCAATTCTATCTGTCAAATATGAGATTTTTACCATATCCTGCTCTGAATTGACATGCAAATAGAACCATACATTATAATATCGGATTGCCACAATCTTTTTTTCCATACATGTCCCTTTCGTAAAATAATATGTTTTCGCCAAATATTGTACATCTTTTGCGAAATTGTATTTAGTTTCGTTAGAAAGTTTTATTATCACTTACCCCATCAGTTCTGCAAATCACTCTCAGGTGCAAAACAAGGCGTAAAAACACAATTAAAATATGTGTTTTTTCTAAGCTCAATGCTCACAAACGCCCATTTTAAGCCATTCTTTCGCCTATTAGAAATACCCAACACAGAAAACAGACACCGGAAATGGCCAAAATATGCCCTATTCCGTTTACCTGATACATTTCCTTCCATTTTGGACTCATCTCACTTTTTTCTCCCAGTAATATTCCACTTATCATACCGCCTTTTTCTTTTCCCAATATGCCACATACAATCTGATGACATTTTTCCCGAAACTTTAAAAGTCCTTCTCTTACAGCCCATGTTTCCTCTGACAGCATTTTCACTTTCGTGGAAAAGACGGACAAAGAAATCCCCTGTTTTTCATAATAAAATTTCTGGTCATAGTTCCCAAAATTTCTTGGCACATCGAAAAAACGAACTGTCCCCACAGCAGAAATTTTATTTCCGAGTGCGGTTTTCATCATCGTTTTATCATACACCGTTATTTTTATATTTTTTATTCTGTGATTCCGATGCAGAATCCTTGCATCTTTCAGATATAAGATTTGCCCGTTAGAACTCTTTTCTTTTCGATAGATTTGCCCCGATACACCGACCCGTTTCCCTTCAAACTCTTTAAAAGACTCTGTGGCGGGAACCATCTCTCTGATTCCCGCCACAAACAAGAAAACCTGTACGGCAATAAGAATACTGCAAACTATACAAAGTGGTCTTTTTCTCATTTATTCATGCTCTACTAATTCCACATTTCTGTCAAAAGGCTCATTCAGATAAACTGCCTCCTGAAATTTTACCGATGTTTCCCCCTCCACTGAAATCTGTACACGGCTCGCTTTTCCGTTACTGATCAGTGAATTGACGATGCCGTAAATAACAACTTTCGGTTCAACATCAAACTTTTGCTCCAAAAATTGTTTATCAAAATTTACATAACATATTCCGTCTTTCACGGAAACATTCAATACTTTTACCTGCGAAAGCAATACAGGTTTTGCCCCGCTCGTTTCCGGTCCTTTCATCAACTGCTCAATAACAAGTTTTTCTATGGACGTATCTCCCGAATATCTTACATTTACTTTTTCGGAAATAAGCCCGTCCCCTTTCTCATTTGCGAAAAACAAAGTCAGTGTCGTCTGCTGGCTGGACTTCAACGCATTTTTCGTATCTTTTACAAAAGAATCCGCTTTCATAAAACCTACAACATCTCCGCTTTTCGTTCTGAACGGTTCTTCTCCTATATAAAACGCCACCTTTTCAATCCCATCAATCTGTGTCAGCGACTGCACAATGGACGCGCGGCAGAGAATTTCTTCTACCTCTTCCAGTTCCAAGTATTTCTCATTCATATGGATATGCACTTCATCTGCCTTGACTTCCACTTTTTTTATCTTTACTTCCGGCGGAATAGGCGCCTTTACCTCGATTGTCTCAGGCGTTTCTGCCAGTTTCTCAAGCATTTTATTTACTGCTTTCTCAGGTGTATCTTCTTTTATTTCATAGGATTCTTTTTCCAGTGCAGTTCCTTCCATATTAACATAATAAAGAAAAGGACCTTTCCCTTCTTTTTCCTCTTTTGATTGACAGCCCGACAAAAGTACAAGCATCAGAACACCTATTATTACTGTTATTTTCTGCCTCTTCATATACTTTCCCTCTTTTAAACGATGTACGTCAGCGGAACACGAACGGTAAATGTCGTTCCTTCTCCCTCTTCACTGTACACTTTTACCGCACCTCTGTGCATAACAATCGCATTTCGAGCAATGGCAAGTCCAAGTCCCGTACCGCCTATTTCTCTTGAATGTGATTTATCAACACGATAAAATCTTTCAAAAATATGCTCTGTATCTTCCTTCGGAATTCCGATTCCCGAATCCGCAACTTTCACATAAAAATACTTATGGTCTGCATTTAAGGAAACATGTACCCAGCCATCGTCCCTGTTGTACTTAATGGCATTTTCCACAAGATTGGATAGCGCCAATGTCAGTTTCACCTCGTCCACCTCTGCCGTCACAGGACGGAACGACTCAAATACAAGTTCAATATTGCGCTGCGCCGCTATAGGTCTTAAACGTTTCAAAATACGTTCCACCAGTTCATTGATATTTTCCGGCTGTACGGTCAGGTTCATCGTTGTTTTGTCCATCTTTACAAGAGAAAGTAAATCATTGATGATTTTATTCTCCCTTTCTATCTCTTCCGCAATGTCACCCATAAACTCCTGATACAGTTCTACCGGAACGTCTTCCTGTGCAAGCAGGGAATCCGCCAACACTTTCATTGACGTAAGAGGTGTCTTCAACTCGTGAGAGACATTTGATACAAATTCCTGTCTGGAATCATCGACTACCTTAAGACGCCCAAGCATCTTATTAAACGCTTCCGATATCAATGTTGTTTCCGTATACGCATTCTCATGAAGATTATCCGAATCATATCCCTCATTTACATCTTCAATCGCCTTCGTAATTCTTGCAAAAGGTTTTACCATAAGGGCAGAAAGTACAAATGCCAGCAGCAAAATAATAATCGCCATTGTGATTACAATAATTGTAGCTTTCGTTTCCAGTTCCACCTGATTATTTAAAATAGCATCAGTCGAAACGCTCATCAAAATAACTCCCACAACTTTTTTGCCGTCTTTAACCGGTATTGTCACCTCAGCGTAGTGGTTCTTTTTATCGTGATATGTCGTTCCCTTTCCCTGATAACATTTCAAGACGTCTTCTGAAACAACCGTCTTTCCTTCTTCCAGTTCGTATGTGTCTTTCACAATCCGGAATTCATCGTTAATCACCAAAATACGACCATTATAAATATTAGATAATTGCGTCAGTTCCGCATTGACTACTTCAGATTTGGCATCAATCAGATAGTTATAACTTTTTAACTGATTCGATAGAATTGCACATTGATTTTGAATCTCCGCGGTTCTTGCAGATACGGTCCGGTCAATATAATTGTCCAAAATTGCTGACTTTAAAATCGCACACGGAATAATTCCAAAAAGAACAAGCAATAAAAGAATGCGAAACCGCAGACTTTTAAAAAACTTGTTTTTCATCTTCTCCTTAACCCCTAAAATAGTAACCAACTCCCCACTTTGTATATACATACTTCGGCTCACTCGGATTTGGCTCTACTTTCTCACGAAGTCTTCTGACATGAACGTCAACCGTTCTCGCATCGCCCGGATATTCATATCCCCAAACAATGTTAAGAAGTTCTTCCCTGCTGTATACTTTATCCGGATTTGTCGCCAAAAGTTCCAGCAAATCGAACTCTTTTGCCGTCAGATTAATTTCTTTCCCGTCCACATAAACCCTTCTGCTCTGGCGGTCAATCTTCATATCGTTTTTCAAAATAATATTCTTGTCTTCTTTTTCTTTTACACTCTTACCCGTGCGGCGCATGATTGCTTTGATACGTGCCTTTACTTCCAATATATTAAACGGTTTTGTTATGTAGTCATCTGCCCCATACTCAAGTCCCAAAATTTTATCCATATCATCACCTTTTGCCGTCAACATGACAACCGGAACGTCTGAAAATTCTCTTATCATCTGACACACTTCAAATCCTGTATATTTAGGAAGCATAATGTCCAATAAAATCAAATCATATTCCTGTGCTTTTGCCTTTTCAAGCGCCTCTTCTCCGTCATATGCACAATCTACTTCCATTCCGTCCTGCTCCAGACTAAAGCGGATTCCTTTTACAATCAACTTTTCGTCATCTACAACCAAAACCTTTTTACCCATAACCTTCTCCCTTATCTTACTACAATCTGTTCTTTTATTTTATTAAATACACCGCTTTTGATTCCCTCAATCTCCATTATTTCTTCGATTGACTGAAATCTCCCTTTTTCCTCTCTATACTGTATAATACTTTTCGCCTTAGACTGTCCGATTCCCGTAAGCGTCATCAATTCTTCCTCCGTTGCCGTGTTCAAATTGATTTTGCCGTCGTCTTTCGTCTGACTCTCCTGTGCGGCTTCCCCCTCTGCTGCTTTCTCAGGAACACAAATCTGTGCTTCGTCCTTAATCTTCTCAGCCTGGTTCAGCGCCGCCTTATCAGCCTTCTCTGTCATACCTCCCGCCATCTCAATGGCTTCATATATGCGGCTTCCGGCAGGCAGCCTATAAACGCCCGGTTTCCTTACCGCCCCACAGACATAAACAACCTGAATGTTCTCAGAAACTTCCTCCTCTTCTGTCGCATCTTCCTTCTCAGTCACTTCCTCAAGTTGAACCGTCTCCTTCTTCTGACAGCCGGCGAGTATACAAATTGCTATACAAATTCCCAAACAATAACATAATATTCTACGCATAAATCCTCCTTGTAATTCTTTATCAAAATTACAATACCCCTCTATGCTTAGACATACATATTATAACGAATTTCCTATTCAAATACAACTACTTCCACTGGAAAATTCCCACTCCTACAAGCGCTATTATCATACCGATTACCCTCCTCCACTCAAGAGGCTGTTTCTCCACACCGAACAATCCTAAAACCTCAATTACATAGGCGACAATAAGTTGCGAAATAACGATGAGAAGCGCCGCTTTAGCCGGTCCTAACTGTTCCATACTCTTAATGACCGTCCACGTAATCCCTGCGCCGATAACACCGCCAAGCAAAACATATTTCGGCTCAACTTTTGCGATAGTCATGACACTGTCCCTTCCGGCGAAAAACCATGCCACTACGCAGAGAAGAAATGCAGTCAACTGCACCCATGCATTTGACACCCACATTCCGGTTGTCTTTGTCACCTGCGTATTAAACACTCCCTGTACGCTCATCAACGCCCCCGACAGAAGAGCAATAATAAATCCAACCATAATTGATTCCTCCCAGAACATTTCTTTTTAACATATTATGTCCTCGCATTGCTTTTCTATTCGGAAGTATTAAAAAAGACAGAGAAATCTCTGCCTTTTCATTATTTATAGAACTGTGAATACTTTACACCGTTTTGTAAATCAATTCCTCTCGCCTCCGCAAGTTCGCTTACCGTTACTAACTGATAACCTTTCTCGATTAATTTCGGAATCAACTGAACAGCCGCATCAACTGACGGTTTGTGTATATCATGCATTAACACGACACTTCCGTCTTTTGCGTTCGCTAACACATTATCAATTGTTTTCTGTGTATTTCTTGTCTTCCAATCCAATGTATCTACTGACCACATAATAATCGGAAATCCAACCGTCTGCTTTACGGTTTCATTTACCGCACCAAACGGAGGGCGCATTACCGTAGGGCCTTTTCCACCTGTCGCTTTTACAATAGCGTCTGTTGTCGTCTGAATTTCTTTCTTAATTCCTGCTGCATCTAACTTTGTCAACTTCGGGTGATTTGTCGAGTGATTACCCAATTCACAATTTAAGTCTGAAATTCGTTTTACGGTTTCCGGATATCTGTTTACCATCGGTCCTACCATGAAAAACGTTGCCCTCGCATTGTATTTCTCCAGCACGTCCAAAATCCTTCCCGCTTCTGCCCCCGGTCCGTCATCAAACGTAAGTGCTATCATCGGTTTTGTCGGATCCAGACCAATAAACTTTTCTGACTCCAGTTTTCCGTCAGCGGAAAATACGCAGCGTTTAATTCCTATGTCTTTCTGCCCCGTTACTTTTTCCCCTTTTTCATCAAAATAATATGTTCCGTCTTTCATTTTGACAAATTCATTCATGGCATACTGACCGTCTGCTTTTTTAAATTTATTTCCTTCCCAATCACCCAGGGCATTTTTTACAACGAGTTTAGACTCTTCTGTCTCAATCGAAACTTTCCCCTTCCACTCGTTTTTTAATTTTTCTTTTATCTCTTCCTTCAAAACAATTTTTACCGGAAAACTTCCCTCTGTTTTCCCGTCTGTTTCATTTGTAACGGTGTAGTTCTCACCATTTTTCAAATCATCAATTAGTTTCTGAACAGTATATCCCGTTTTCTTATCCAATACGATATCCTTCTCCCCCTGTACCGTAACATTGACCTTTATTTCCGGAATGGTCTGCCCCTCCCTCATCTCAGCATCGTCTGCTTTTAACACTATTTTTGCCGCCTTTTGAAAAAATGTATTTGCCGCTGTTTTTATTCCAAAAATCACTCCGATACAAACGACAACACAAATGATTATTTTACTGATTAAGATTCTACGTCTTCTGCTTCTTATATTTCTACTTCTTCCCCTTGTATTTTTCATTTATATTCACCTTTTCCTCCGTGCCATTATTTTAAAAATTCCGGTATCTTCCCTTTTTTTATAAATGCACTAATCAAATCATCTTCTGTTGCAATGGAAACATATACATTTGGTTCTATGTTTCCACTATATGAATCCATCTCCGTGTAACTTAAACTGTCCAGTATACTTTGGATTTTCTCTTTCTCAGTTGCCTGAACTGTTATCTCTTTCAGATTATTTGAATCTCTGAAATCCTCTACCGTGATAGATGTCACTTCCTGCTGTGTAATCTTATCGGGAACTTCACAATATTGACTTAACACAGAAATAAAATCCTTATATTCTTTAAAAACATACAGAACACGTTCGTCCTTTTTGCTTTTATAATACAATCTTCCGATAATCTCCCCGTCTAAAATATCTGACAACGGATATTTTTCCATGTCTTTATAATACTGATCATATAAATTTTCCCTCTCCGCCTCGTTCAATTTAACCGGAATGTTCTCCGATCTGATATTTTCAAATGAGACGGAACTTTTTTCGTCAGCATCTATCTCCCCTATTTTTAATATTTCCCTTTTATAATTTTCATCTGTCATGGCTCTGTCCAGACATAACAGCAGTTTTTCCCTGTTTACCTGATATTTCCGATATATTTTTCTGCCGTTTTTCAGATAATATCCGATATTCACCGTTGTATTTTCGGCATTTGGCTTACTTCCCTCTTTCAGAGTATCTTTTATCAGGGAATACATCGGTTCAAACTGTGTTGTCTTTAATTTTACCAGATGTTCTTTGTAACTTCTATTATCCCACAATCCTCTGTAATTCAGCAGATAGTTTGCATCATAAGAATCTATTGCCATCGTTTCTATCTTGTCTTTTTCCGGCACATACTCATCATACCCAAGTATATCGAACTGAAAAACGGTTAATACTACCAAAGTTATTCCCATTGAAAGAAAAAATGGTATTTTCTTTTCAAATAATATTCTCACATCTCCGTTATAAATAAACGAAATGATACCGTACACGATCACTACCGAGACAACTGCTATTCCATACAGCCAACCGTTTTTCATGCCCCGCGTCTGGTTCTGACTGCTTACTATAACTGAGAAAAACACGCCCGCTGACACTGTGATAACAATCTGTACAATAGATTCCAACTTGGAGTATACGATAGCTTTTCCGACATTTTCCATTTTTCTCTTTTTAAACGCAAACAGCCCTAAAAGAAAAATAAGTGCAATGACAAATATCAGTACCATAACAAGCGGAAACATCGGTTTTCCCAACTCATAATATTGTCTTATCTTATCATACATCAATATCGGAGAATACCAGCCCCCGCCTTCTTTCATGTTTTCGAGAAACCCCGTCACCATCTCTTCCGTCATATAATTTTCAAAAATCTGAAGCATAATATAATTTTTCAATGCTACGATTACAGAACCCCACGAAAAAAATATAATCGTTCCAAGTATTCCTACAAGCAGTTTTCCCGTAATGATCATCGCCAGTGCGGTTGTCCCATATACGAGCAAAAACACAAGCACCATCATTCCCATAATCACACTGCTCTGATGAAAAAGCTGCGGGCTTGCCACCCCTTTTACAATACCGATTGCCAGCAGCAAAATATACCCTATGATATACGGCACTACAATCTGAATGACACCGCCTATATAGTTTACAAAGTACCATGTCTCCCTCTTTATCGGAAAACTGTGGTAAAAATCAATCTGATTTTTTGAGTGTAAATATGAAAATGATGTTATTCCACTCAAAACTCCCCCAAGAATGATCGCAGACCACATATAGATATTAGAAAATCCCATTTCCGATAAAAACCATGTCTGCACTTCCCGCCATGTTTCAGATGAACTGCTTACTCCTCCCGGCAATGCACCCTCTATTTTAATTGCAGTCAACACGGGAATGATAATAATAAAAATCGTGATGGACAAAAGTAACAGCCATGCCCGTTTCTTTATATCTTCTTTTATCAATTTAGAGAAGGAAATTTTTGATGTCATATCCTTCCACCTCCATTTCACTGATAAATATTTCTTCTAAAGAAAGAGGTACTGTTTCCATAAAAATCGGTTCTTTTTCTTCCACTCTTTCCATTATCTCTTCCCTTGTTCCCCTTGAAATAAAACTCAAAATCGAACCCTGCTTTTCGTGGTACAATATGTCCAGTTCCGCAAGGAGTCTCTCTTCCATCACCGGATTTGTAATTACACACTGTACTTTATGAATGTGGAACTTCATATTCTCCAAGTCTTTTGTAAACAGGATTCCTCCTCTATGTAAAAGTCCTATACTGTCGCAGATATCCTCCAACTCTCTCAGATTATGAGAGGCGATAATCGGTGTAAAACCTCTGTTAATCACTTCCGATGCAAACAGACTTTTTACCGCCTGCCGCATAACCGGATCCAAACCGTCAAATGTTTCGTCACAGAATAAATATTTTGTGTTTGTACACACTCCCAATAACATGGACATCTGCTTTTGCATACCCTTTGAAAATGTACTGATTTTTCTATAAATGTCTAATTGAAATTTCTCTGCCAGTTTATTGAATTGTGAAGGATTAAAATCTTTGTACATTATCGAATAGTAATCACACATTGTCTTTCCTGTCGCATTTGCCGGAAAGTACGCTACATCGGATAAAAAGCAAATCTTTTCCTTCACTTCTATATTCTCATAAACATTCTCCCCGTCTATTAATATCTCTCCTGCATCTGCTTTTAATACTCCGCTTAACATTCTGAGAAATGTACTTTTCCCTGCCCCGTTGCTTCCTACTAAACCAAAGATCTGCCCCTCCATAATCTTTGTCGTCGCATGGTCAATTGCTTTAAGACCATCAAACGTCTTGCAGATATCGCGCACTTCAATCATGAACTCTTTTCCTCCTTCCAACAATTCTCAAACACATCAAGACATTCCTTCTTAGAAATTTCCAACTCTATTCCTTCCCTGACAAGTTCCCTCATTTTCTCTGAGAAAGCCTCTTTCTTCTGCTCTTTCAGTTCAGTACTTTCCGCAACAAAGTTCCCTCTTCCCTTGATGGGGTATATGTAACCCTGCTGCTCCAGAGTGGCATATGCTTTTTGAATTGTATTTGGATTGATAGAAAGTTCTACTGCCAAAGAACGCACAGACGGCATCTGACTTCCCGAAGGTAAAATTTCTTTTAGAATCAGCATTTGAAATTTTTCCACTATCTGCTCATAAATCGGCTTTCTATTCTGATAATCTATTGCAATCATTTTTTCTCCTTTCTACCGTTTCAAATGTACTATCAGTGTTAGTACACTTACATTGTAATAAAAGTGTGTTGTACTGTCAACACACTTTGTATTACATTTATGTTACAATTATATCACTTCTTTTACTACACGCATTGCGTTTCCCCGCCAAATCTTTTCTATCTGTTTTTCCGTAAATTTTGCCCTTTTCAACTCCTCATAAAGAATATTTATCTGCCCAACTTTCCCTATCTCTCCTTCTTCTCCGGTAAATCCGTCAAAGTCCGTTCCGATGCAGACACTTTCCATTCCTCCCACATTTGCGATGTGTTGAATGTGACTTACAATGTTTTTCGCTGTCGCTTTCCCACTTTCCCGAATAAACGGAGGGTAAAAATTAACTCCGATGACACCGCCCTTTTCTCCCAGTCCGCGAATCATATCGTCTGTCATGTTTCTCGGGTGAGGACAGAGCGCTCTCGCATTTGAGTGAGACGCAACGACCGGCACTCTGCTTGTCTGTAAAATATCCCAGAATCCGCCGTCCGAAAGATGTGAAACATCTATCAGCATTCCCACATAGTTCATTCTCTCTATCACTTCAAAACCGAACGGTTTAAGCCCCTTCGCCATTATCTCCGCATTTTTGCTGTTTGGATAACCGATACAATTTTCGTAATTCCATAAGACTGTCATAAGACGGATTCCTTCGTTTCGGAGTTCTTCTATTCTTTCTATTTTATTATTTAAAATTCCTCCTTCCTCCACTGTGAGTATGGCAGAAATTTTTCCTTCCTCTCTGTTTTCTTCTATTTCTTTTTCGTTTTTTGCAAATGCAATCTTATCCGAAAAATGTTCCACTTCTTTTCTCAGCCGTTCTATCATCTTTTTTACATATTGATAGCCCTCCTCAAATTTATTTTCTTCCTGAAACCATTGCATATCCACGAAACAGGCAAAAAACTGTGCCATTGTATCTGCCCGTCTCATCTCTTTCAAATTCACACAAAAAGGATTGTTCTCCAATGTGGCATTTTTCCCCGCTTCCATCAGTCTCCAAATCGTATCACAGTGCAAGTCAATTAATTTATCCATTTTCTCTCCCTCCGGTATGTTTTTTGGCTTATGGTATATACTATACAAAAAAGGAAAAAAAAACAATATGAAACCTAAAATTGCCATTATTGTCTGCGGACTTTCGGAAAACAGACAGTTTGTAACAAATTCCTATGTACAGGCGGTGCGATATTCAGGCGGTCTTCCCCTGATTATTCCTCTTGTCAAATCAAACGTTGCCATTCATGAATACATTTCCCTCTGTGACGGATTTTTATTCTGCGGAGGAGGAGATATCACTCCTCTTCTTTTTGGACAGGAACCTGTGGACAAACTTGGAGAAACCAATATTACTTTAGATATTTTTCAACTTCGTTTTATGCGCCATGTACTTTTAAGCGGAAAACCCGTTCTCGCCATCTGCCGGGGAATGCAACTTTTAAATGTTGCCTGTAACGGAACCGTCTGTCAGGACATTTCTATAAAAGTAAAAGATTCCATAAATCATATGCAGCGCTCTTTCTCCCGAAAAGATATCAGCCACAAAGTGACGGTGAAATCCGGCACCCATTTACACAGAATCATCGGGAATATTGTCTATACAAACAGTTATCATCATCAGACCATTGACCGGCTGGGAAAAGGGCTTATCTCCTGCGCCCACACTTCTGACGGAATTATTGAGGGGATTGAACTCACCGACCACTCTTTTTCCATTGGCGTCCAATGGCACCCGGAGGCCATGTACCGCTCAACGCCTGTTATGAGGAGGCTGTTCTCTTCTTTTATTCATGCGTCCCGATTGGCAGATGAATAATTTGCACGAAAGCAGCCATACTACTCTTGTCAGATGATTATTATATTTAAGGAGGAGAGTATCATGGAAGATATTTCAATTTTGGATTTACAAAACCTTCGCCACCTTATCGGCGGATATTCCACAACACACTGCAAAATGACTGACTACGCATCTTTTGCACAGGACCCTGAAATCAAAAAACTGTTTCAGGACAGTGCTGACAGTGCAATGAAAAACAAACAGGAATTGTTAAAATTCTTATAGGAGGACAATTATGGACGAAAAAACTATGGTAGCAGATGCCCTTGTAGGAGCAAACGGTGAATTAAAAATGTTTGGAGAAATGATTTCCCAGACAGAAAACAAGGAATTAAAACAATGCTTAAAACAGTTGCGTAACGAGTGCGAAATGTCACAGGAAAAACTGTATCAGATTGCCCGCGAAAAAAGTTATTATGTGCCTGCCGCAAAAGCAACTGCCGAAGAAAAACAACATGTAAAATCCATTTTGACACAGGGGACAATGAAATAATATTTGAGGACACCTTCGGGTGTCTTCATTTACATAATTACTGATGACAAAAAGACGTTTATCATGTAAAATAGGATAGAAAATGAATGTATATTAAGGAGTTATCTATGAGCATATTAAACGTTGAACATTTATCACACGGTTTCGGCGACCGTGCTATTTTTGAGGACGTTTCCTTCCGTTTATTAAAAGGAGAGCACATTGGTCTTGTCGGTGCAAACGGAGAGGGAAAATCCACTTTTTTAAATATCGTAACCGGTAAACTTCAGCCTGACGAAGCCAAAATCGAGTGGGCTAAAAATGTCCGTGTCGGCTATCTGGACCAGCACACTGTTTTAGAAAAAGGCATGACAATCCGCGACGTATTAAAATCCGCTTTCGCCTATCTTTTTGAATTGGAAAAGAAAATGAATGACATCTGCGACTCTCTCGGCAGCGCAGATGAAGACGAAATGATTACACTGATGGAAGAACTTGGAAGCATTCAGGACACCCTGACTTTACATGATTTCTATGTAATTGACGCCAAAATCGAAGAAGTTGCAAGAGCCCTCGGCATACTTGACATCGGATTGGAAAGAGACGTAACAGATTTAAGCGGCGGACAGAGAACGAAAGTCCTTCTCGCCAAACTTTTGTTGGAAAAACCCGACATTCTTCTTTTGGACGAACCTACAAACTATTTAGACGAAGAACATATTGTCTGGTTAAAACGTTATCTTATCGACTATGAAAATGCCTTTATTCTGATTTCCCACGACATTCCATTCCTGAATGATGTTATCAATATCGTATATCATATGGAAAATCAGGAATTAAACCGATATGTCGGAGATTACGAACACTTCCAGCAGGTTTACGAAGTAAAAAAAGCACAATTGGAGGCTGCCTACAAACGCCAGCAGCAGGAAATCAGCGAATTAAAGGATTTTGTCGCCCGCAATAAAGCCCGCGTTTCCACAAGAAACATGGCAATGTCCCGCCAGAAAAAACTGGATAAAATGGATATTATCGAACTTGCCGCTGAACGCCCGAAACCGGAATTTCATTTTAAAACAGGACGCACTCCGGGAAAATATATTTTTGAGACAAAAGACCTTGTCATCGGATATGACGAGCCACTCTCCAAACCGCTCACACTCGCTATGGAACGCGGACACAAGATTGCCCTTGTCGGTGCAAACGGTATCGGAAAGACAACACTTTTGAAAAGTATTCTCGGGCTGATTCCCGCATTGAGCGGCTCTGTAGAGTTGGGTGAAAATCTGCAAATCGGATATTTTGAGCAGGAAACCGCACAGGATAACACAACAACCTGTATCGAAGAAATTTGGAGTGAATTTCCTTCTTTCACACAGTATGAAGTCCGCTCCACTCTTGCAAAATGTGGTCTGACAACAAAACATATCGAAAGTCAGGTGCGTGTTCTAAGCGGTGGTGAACAGGCGAAAGTACGCCTCTGCAAATTAATCAACCGTGAAACAAACATCTTGCTTCTCGACGAGCCTACGAACCACTTGGACGTAGATGCAAAGGACGAATTAAAACGCGCCCTTCAGGAATATCGGGGAAGTGTTCTTCTGATTTGTCATGAACCTGAATTTTACCGCGATGTGGTAAATGAGGTTTGGGACTGTACAAAATGGACAACGAAAATCTTTTAATTGTGAAAAAACTGTGAAAGGGGACGTAGTAAACTTAAAAAATACTACGTCCCCTTTCACAGTTTCGACACATTTTATTCCTTTCTCGTCAATATCTTCTCCCCATTCAACTCGCAATCAACAAGCATATCTCCCTGATACACTAATTTCATGGAAAAAAACGGCTCATTTCTATTCAACAATTCAAAGAAAATTTTATCGCCTTCCCACAAATTCAATTCCGGAATTTTCTTTTTGGAAACCCATTCCAAAGTTCCCTCGTCACAATCTGTTATTTCTCCCTCAAATCCGTCTGCAGTGTAAAGGCAGATATATTCCGCTTCATTGTCATTGAACACAAACGTCAAAAGTCCACGAAACCGATAAGAAGTAAGCATCAGTCCAGTCTCTTCTTTTACTTCCCGCAGAAGGCAATCCTCAGGACTTTCCCCTGCTTCAAAATGGCCGCCAACTCCAATCCACTTATCTTTATTTACATCATTTTTCTTACTGACACGATGCAGCATAAGATAACTGTCATCTTTTTCAATATAACAAAGCGTTGTTAATCTCATAATTTTTCACCTATTCTTCTGCCTCTTCGGCCTCATCTCTTTTACGCAGAAAATATACTCCCAAAATAATGATTCCTATTCCTACAACTCCTCCTCCGATTAAATGAATCGCTGAAGAAAAAACATCATACAGATACATCGGTATAACATTCCAAAGAACTCTTACCAAAGACTTTCCAATCACTGCTGCACCAATTAAAATCAACGCTCCTGCAATTACTGCACGGTATTTTTGTAATAATTCTTCTTTGTTTTCCATTACATATCCCAAATTAATCAGGTATCTGTCTTTTTCCAGCATAAATTCCTCTTCGGTCAAATTTTTCAAATTGTGTGTATGGAAAAAACTGTAAAACCAGATAATCGGTAAGAGACAGAGAATAAATGTCATTCCCGTAAGCGCCGATATAGCAACGATTCCCCAAAATGTAATCAAAATACTCATTCCCTGTTTTTCAAATCCCATATACAACTCTCCCGCTCCCGGTATTAAAGAGCAGATAAATGTCAAAAATCCTTTCTTTTGCTTTTTCATGTCTATTCCTCCCATTTCGCCTTTCTTGATTTAAAGTATACTATGGAAAAGTTATGATTCTATGCTGTATTTTTTAAGAATTCTTTAACTTTCTCTAACTGCCCATCTTCTTGAAGATAAGTTCAAGAGTATCCCTCTCTCTGCTCGGTCAATTCCAATTACCTATAGGATATCATATCTTTTAATTTCTCACATCATTTATTTCAAAAAGACAGCGCAGATAATGTTTCCACTATCCACGCCGTTTCCATTACACCTTTGAAATATTTACTCCATTTTAAAAATCAGGTACGATATTTTGCGGTATTCTCCAATACCTTTATAGGTCATACGCCCTATCGGCTTCGCCTTGTTCCTTGGTCTCACTACATTTCTCTTATTTTTTTAGAAATCAGTAAGTTAATTGCAATCAATGGGATTGCTATACAAAAGAAACTAATGGTAAGCCATAATGGTATATCCCTCTCTAACTGAACACGAAAAAGCAGAATAATCGCCATAAATATGGAACCCAAAATTTCCATAAAATTCAATAATTTTTTGCGGAGTTCTTGCAGACGTGTCCGATTTTGTATCCTCTCTGATTTCCATATCCCATAATTTACTTGAGTGTCATTTACATCTTCATCAGATATAAGTTCGTCCATACTTACATCTAGTTCTAATGCCAGTTTTTTTGCAGTAATCAAATCCGGACATCTCGAACCATTTTCCCAACGACAAATTGTCTGTCTTGAAACATATAACTTATCCGCAAGTTGTTGCTGAGTGAGATTTTTTTCTTCTCTGAATTTTTTGATGTTATCACTTAATGCCATACTCCATACCTCTCTTTCATTCACATCATATAACGATAGAACTTAAAATAAAAGTACCAGTATGTATTTTCCTTGTTTCCATTTTGGTAACAACTGTTTATCTGTAACTTCTTCTCTACTCCCTGTTAATTCCAGACTTACTTCTACCGCTTTTTCTTTTTTTCTGAAGCATGCATGTATAAATCTGTTGTCATTACCGGCGTGGAATGACCTTAGAGTTTCTGTACTACCTGTTGGTCTATTCCATTTTCATAGCGCCTTGTAGCGTATGTATGCCTCAAAGTATGGATTTCACTATTAACGTTGTAATAATAAACCGGCGAACCGTCCGAATAGGCAAACACCAAATCAGATATAGATTTGCGTTGGCTTTATGGAGAAAGTGTACCTATGGAGAATACACAAAAAAATAATACACCCCTGCAATATGTCTTTTATAACAACTCCTGCTCCGAGTATCTTGCTTTCCTTTTTTTCAATTCCTTTTTCAAATTAAAACCTTTCATCTCGTTCCTCCTCATATACCTTTTCTTTTGTTTCTTTACAGCCTATGTAAATATCGCGATTTTTTATTTCCTTTAAACAACTTTTCTTATCGAAATGAATTTCTAATTTCTTCAATCCTATTTTCAATCAGATACTGGGACATATCACGTTCTTCTATATACCCTCTTGTTTGAACTATCTTGCTCTTTTCATTGAAACCGAAACCAAACATCTTATCTTTTCTTTCAATATCTGTTTTCAATCGAACTTCGTCCATAAATTACTTCATTTCTTTATTTTTAAACGCCAGCATAATCGTGTCCCATTCAAATGCCTTAATTGAAGCATTTACATCTTTAGGACAATTTGCATATATACCGACTAAAATAAACCAATCCGCATTGTTTTGCGGTTCAAATCTATTGTACCATAACATACCTTGATATTTTGAATTTAAATTATAATAAGCTCTCGACATCTTGACTTGTATTGTATTTATCAAATTCACACCATTAGAAAATTTATATAATAACAAGTCAATTCCCTTTTCCTGTGCTGAAGAGGGAACAAATACAGAAACCTCTTTTATATTCTTTGACAAATAATCTGCCACAGCAAATTCCTTGCCTGCTTTTCTTAACAAAAATAACGCAGACAATATCCCTACTATCTGCGTCATTCCTTTCATGTCTTCTTGAAATATTTACTCCATTTTCTTTCAATCTTTACTCCAATTTTACTCCATTTTAAAAATCTGTTACGATATTTTGCGGTATTCTACGATACCTTTTCTTTGAAGAAAAATGTCCGTAAACCTTGATTTTAAGCGAACTTTTCAATATTTCCAAGCATTTTACATATCATAACCCATGCTGGCAACCTCCATTCCGCTTCGCTCCATGTCGGTTGACGGGCATACGCCCTATGAATAACAAAAGAGATGATCTTACTCCTACAAGCAGGGTAATCTCATCTCTTCCATTATTCGCACTGCTTATTTCTGCACAATATTTATAATTCTTCCCGGAACATAAATTTCTTTTACGATTGTTCCTGTCAATTTATCCGCAACCGCTTCTTTTCCTGCCGCAATCGCATCTTCTTTAGAGATTTCTGCCGGAATTGTCACAACCGCTCTTGTTTTTCCGTTAATCTGTACCGCAACTTCAATTTCATCATCTTTCATTGCCTCTTCGTCGTATGTCGGCCAGCCTGCATGGAATACGCTTCCTGCATTTCCTAACTGTTCCCACAATTCTTCTGCCATATGCGGTGCAAACGGTGCGAGAAGGATTGCAAACGTTCCTAATGTTTCCTTATCTACTCCACCCTCTTTTTTCGCAATGTCCAAAAGTTTGTTGTTGTATTCCATAAATCCTGAAACAACTGTATTTAAACTGAAACTCTCTAAACGTGTTGTAATATCATATACCATTTTATTGCGAATCTTAATCATTTCTTTTGTCGCCTTTACATCAGCGTCTTTGCTGTCCATAACAAGATTCCATACACGGTTTAAGAAGCGGTATACACCGTCAATTCCTCTGTCGTCCCACTCAGCATCTAATTCAGGTGGTCCTACAAATAATTCGTACATTCTAAGTGAGTCACAGCCGTAATCTCTTACCAAATCATCAGGAGATACAACATTTCCTTTTGATTTACTCATCTTGATACCATTTTTACCTGTAATCATTCCCTGATTGAATAATTTTTTAAATGGTTCGTCAAAGTCAACTGCCCCTATATCATATAAGAATTTTGTATAGAAACGTGAGTATAGTAAGTGAAGAACTGCATGTTCAACACCACCGATATACATATCTACCGGTAACATTTCATCTGCTTTTTCTTTCGATACAAGTTCTTCTGCATTATGGTTATCCACATAGCGAAGGAAATACCATGAAGAACCTGCCCATTGAGGCATTGTGTTTGTTTCGCGTTTTGCAGGTTTACCACAAACCGGACAAGTTGTATTTACCCAACTTTCAATTCCCGCAAGCGGAGATTCTCCCGTACCTGTCGGCTCATAGGAATCTACGTCCGGCAATGTAAGTGGAAGCTGATCTTCCGGAACAGGAACTGCGCCGCAGTGTTCACAATGTACAATCGGAATTGGCTCACCCCAATAACGCTGACGTGAGAATACCCAGTCACGCAGTTTGAAGTTGACCGTCGCTTTACCGATTCCTCTTTCTTCAATCATGTGCGGGGCTTCTTTTTTCAGTACTGCTGATTCCATTCCGTTCCATTCTCCGGAATTAATCATTGTTCCTACTGCGTCTGTGTAAGCCTCTGTCATATTTTCAATTTCTTCGCCGTCTTTGGCAATTACCTGAATAATCGGAATATTGAATTTTGTGGCAAATTCAAAGTCACGATCATCATGAGCCGGTACACACATAATTGCGCCTGTTCCATAGTCTGCCAATACATAGTCTGACAGCCAAATCGGTACTTTCGCATTGTTAATCGGATTGATTGCATAAGAACCTGTAAACACACCTGTTTTTTCCTTGTCCTGAAGTCTGTCTACATTTGATTTCATTGAAGAATCCAAAATGTATTTTTCTACCGCTTCTCTTGTTTCGTCTGTAGCAAGTTCTTTTGCCAGAGCGTGTTCAGGTGCAAGCACCATAAATGTAGCACCGTGTAATGTATCAGGTCTTGTTGTGTAAACTGTGATTTTTTCATCTTTTCCGTCTACTTTAAAATCTACTTCTGCACCGTAAGATTTCCCAATCCATTCTGCCTGCATTTTCTTTACTTTTTCCGGCCAGTCTAATTTATCCAGATCATTTAATAATCTGTCTGCATATTTTGTAATGCGAAGCATCCACTGACGAAGGTTTTTCTTTGTTACCTCTGTTCCGCAACGCTCACATTTACCGTTTACAACTTCCTCGTTTGCCAATCCTGTTTTACATGACGGACACCAGTTAATTGGAAATTCTTTCTCATATGCCAATCCTTCTTTAAACATTTTCACGAAAATCCACTGTGTCCATTTATAAAATGCAGGATCTGTCGTATTTACTTCCATATCCCAGTCATATAATGCAGAGATTTCATTTAACTGTTTTTTGAAGTTTTTGATATTTTCTTCTGTTGATACGGACGGGTGAACACCCATTTTAATAGCATAGTTTTCTGCTGGAAGACCGAATGCGTCCCACCCCATTGGGTGTACGATATAATGTCCCTGTAATAATTTGTAACGGCTCCATGCATCTGAGATAACATAACCTCTCCAGTGTCCTACGTGAAGACCGTTTCCTGAAGGATATGGGAACATATCCAAACAATAATATTTTTCTCTCTGTCCATTTTCATCTGCTTTGACGTTTACCGGATTCTTTTCCCAGTTTTCACGCCATTTTTTTTCAATCGCCTTGTGATTATAAGGTGTTGCCATGATTTTCTCCTCCTATTTCTTTATAAAAAAACCTTCTCATCTCAAAAAAAGAGACGAAAAGGTCTATCCGCGTTACCACTCTTATTCATTCTGCTCTCACAAAATGCACTCATTTCTTCTATAACGGGAAGTCCCGCTTCTGCCTATGTTACTTGACGAGGTACTTTCGAGTCTAGTAACAAGGCACAACTCATCGGCTTGGTGAGGTTCTTACGAACCTAGCGATGTAGTTGTTTCCACATATGTTACTTGACGAGGTACTTTTGAAGTACTTTCGAGGTACTCATCAAATATATTTCAACAAAAGAACTCCGAGGCGAGTTGGGAGATTACGCTGTTGTCTTGCACCAAACGACAACTCTCTGCAAACGATAGGCTCTTAATACTCCTCTTCCTTGTCATTATCTTATTTAATTAATAACTCTTTTTATTGTACACATCTGCCTTTTATTTGTCAAGTTTCCTAAGAAAATGTGACAAAATAGTATAAACCATTTTTGAT
>NZ_BAAHSH010000048.1:0-42985 GCF_054660755.1 Faecalimonas hominis | reverse complement strand
TTAATAGTTAGTCTTTCGTAAAAAATTATAATAAAAGTGTTTTCAGTTTTTCTGAATCTATGTTATGATATATCGTGCTGCCTATCATAAGATTAGGGCCTTTTTTACATTGTTTCATACAAGGCTTGGCAGTCAGTTTATATCTTCCGTCCTTTGTCACCTGTCCGGGACGGATTTGCAAAAGTGTCTGGATTTCAGAAAGTACTTTTTGTGCATTTTTGGAGGAGCAGGAAGCGCCGGAACAGACGATGATTTCCGTCTGAAATTTTTCGGCAGTCAGACTCGGATACATGGAAATGATTTTATCAATGAGAGAAGGTTTCATTCCCATGATTTCACCGATCTGCATCTTGGCATCAGCGGGAATACAACCGAAAATATCCTGAGTTTCCCTTAAAAATTGTACGAGTGTCTCCTGATCATTTTGCATTTGCAATGATTGATAATATTCTGTGGTTTCTTTAAACTGCAAGTATTTATCTTCTATATTATTTATCATAATTACAATCCCTTCTAAATGAATTTTTACTATAATGAACAATCATACTATGAGAAAAATGTTTATGCAAGGGAAAAGAAGAGTAAAAGGAAAGAGGTTGAAAATGAATAAAACAAAAAATGTAATGGGAACAAAACCCGTGTTTCCACTTTTGATGTCTATGGCAATTCCGCCTATGGTGTCCATGCTGATTCAGTCCATGTATAACATTGTGGACAGTATTTTTGTAGCACAACTTGGGGAAGATGCGCTGACGGCGGTGTCACTTGCCTTTCCGCTTCAAAACCTTGTTTTATCCGTGGCGGTAGGACTTGGTGTAGGACTAAATGCGGGGATAGCAAGAAATATGGGCGCGGGAAAACAGGATATGGTTGACAGGACTGCCACACATGGAATAGTGTTTACGGCAATACATTCGCTTATGTTTATTTTAATCGGTATATTTTGTATCAAACCGTTTTTCCGTCTGTTCACAGATGATCCGGATATTTTCAAATGGGGCTGTCAGTATACTTATATCGTTATCTGCCTGTCTTTCGGGAGCCTGTTTCAGATTGCCATTGAAAAAATGTTTCAGGCGACGGGAAAAATGATCATGCCGATGATTATGCAGGCAGTGGGTGCGATTATCAATATTATTTTGGACCCTATTTTAATTTTTGGTCTGTTTGGCTTTCCGGAAATGCGTGTACAGGGAGCGGCGGTTGCAACCGTCATTGGGCAAATATCTGCCTGTACTTTAGCTATAATTTTATTCTGTAAAGATAGTGGAGGAATTCACATCAAATTTAAAGGATTTCGCTTTGACAAACAGATTACCAAACAGTTATATATGGTGGCTGTTCCGTCAGGGATTATGACTTCCATGCCATCTATTTTAATTGGTATTTTAAATGGAATCATTTCCGCGGTATCAGGGACGGCAGTTGCAGTTCTCGGAATTTATTTCAAATTGCAGACATTTGTATATATGCCTGCAAATGGTGTTATTCAGGGAATGCGTCCGCTTATCAGTTACAACTATGGTGCAGGTCTGCATCACCGCTTAAGACAGGTGATTAAAGTGAGCGTTATGGTATCGGGAGCAATTATGATATTTGGAACGGTATTATTTGTCGGCATTCCCGAACAGATTTTGAAAATGTTTAATGCAAACGAAGAAATGATGAAAATGGGTGTGGAAACATTGCGCATTATCGGTCTTGGATTTATCGTATCCACAATCGGAACGGTGTACTCAGGTGTATTTGAGTCATTGGGAAGAGGGATAGAATCCCTGATGATTTCGTTGCTTCGCCAATTGATCATTATTGTACCGCTATCTATCGTCCTATTAAAAGTGATGGGACTGACGGGCGTATGGATTACCTTCCCGATAGCGGAAACGGTATCTGCAGTAGTTGCTGTTTTTTTGTTAAGACGCACGATGAAAAAAATGTCTATAGGTAAGTAAAAAACGGGACGTAGTCTTTTGTAAGAAGGCTACGTCCCGTTTTGAAAGTATTTCTCTTTTATTTTTTCTACCGGCATCTCTTTTCCGGTCCAAAGTTTAAACGCCTCCGCCCCCTGAAACAGAAGCATATAAAGTCCGTTAAGCGTCGGACAGCCGGATTCTCTTGCCATGCGAAGAAGTTTTGTTTCCCGCGGATTGTAGATGACATCGGAAACGATTAAATTTTTGTGGAACATATCTGCGTCTGTGATAATCGAGGCGTCAGTATGCGGCGACATGCCGACAGAAGTTCCGTTTGTCAGCAAAACACTTTCGGAAATCTCACGGCGAAGTATATGTTCATCGGAATAATCGTATAAATGAATTTCACAATCGGATACGTTTTTTAAGTCCTCAATAACTTTTTCCATGCGGTGAAAAGAAGCGCTTCTGTTGTTGAATACAGATATTTCCCTTACCCCGTCAAGTGCGGCCTGCACAAGTATGGCGGTAGATGCGCCTCCCGCACCGAGCATAGTCATTTTTTTACCGATAATATCGTGTCCTGCTTCTTTTAACGACTGCATATAACCGATGCCGTCCGTAGTGTATCCTGTAAGGACACCGTTATCATTTACAACGGTGTTTACCGCTCCGCTGATTTTGGCGGCAGGAGACAGTTTGTCACAGAGTCTGCACATTTCATTTTTATTTGGCATAGTCAGGTTGAAACCGCGTACATTTAGTGCGCGCAATCCTTCAACTGCCGTCTCCAATCTGTTCACATCAACATCGAAAGCGAGATAAATATAATTTAACCCCAGTTGTCGAAAAGACTCGTTGTGCATAAGGGGTGAAATGCTGTGGGAAACCGGGATGCCGAGAAGTCCCGTTAAAATGGTGTGTCCATCAATTTGTCTGTTCATTGCAAAACCCTCCTCTATTTTTATAGACTAAAACCCTTTTGAAAAGAAGTCAAGAAAATCCTTTTTGTAGAGGGGAAAAGTGTGGTAATATAAGTATAATTTATTTATTTTGGAGGCAGTACATGAACAGGGTGAGAGTGAGGCAGACCGTCATAGGAGAAGGAAAACCGAAAATCGTTGTGCCGATTGTAGCCGGAACAGAAGCGGAAGTGGAAGAGCAGGTGAAAGAGGCGCGGCAGCAGAAAGCGGATATGTTAGAATGGCGGGGCGATTGGTTTGACGGTATTTTCGATTGGGAGAGAGTGGAAAATGTTTTGCGGCAGTTGCGGAAATATGTAGGGGAAATTCCGGTTTTATTCACTTTTCGGACGGCGAACGAGGGTGGAGAAAAAGAAATTTCCCGGGACGAATACAGAAGATTGAACATAGAGGTTGCAAAAACCAAAATGGCAGATTTAATTGACGTGGAGGGAGTTGCATTTGAAAATGCGGACAGTCTTATAGAGGAACTGAAAGAACTGGGAAGTAAAGTGATTGTTTCCAGTCACGATTTTAATAAGACGCCGCAAAAAAATGAGATAATAAGGCGATTATGTGAAATGCAGAAAATGGGGGCGGATATTGTAAAACTGGCAGTGATGCCCCAATCGGTAAAAGACGTGCTGGAACTTTTGGCTGCCACGGAAGAAATGAACAGGCTGTATGTAAAACAGCCCATTGTGACAATGTCTATGGCAGGGCAGGGTGTTATAAGCCGTTTGGCAGGGGAATTGGTAGGTTCGGCAATGACTTTCGGAACGGCAGGAAAAGCGTCTGCACCGGGACAGATAGATGTGAAAGAATTGGATTTTATATTGACAACGATACATAATCAGTTAAGATAGAGGAAAATGAGGTGAGAGAAATGGAAATGAATATTCAACTGGCTGAGAAAACGAGTCGTATTTATATAGAAAGAGACTGCCGTCTGCACTTGGAGAAATACATTTCTTTGGACTGTAAAGTGATGGTGATCACCGATGAGGGTGTGCCAAAACAGTATTACGAAGAAGTGCTGAGCCAGTGTAAAGAAGGCTGTCTTTTTGTTGCAAAGCAGGGGGAAGAAACGAAAAGTCTTACGGTTTATGAGCAGATTTTGAACAGGCTGCTTGAACTGGATTTCTCAAGAAAAGATTTAGTTATCGCGCTTGGCGGTGGAGTGATTGGTGATTTGAGTGGATTTGTGGCGGGGACGTTTAAACGTGGAATGCGGTTTGCATCTATCCCGACAACAACTCTATCGCAGATTGATTCCAGCATTGGTGGAAAAGTAGCGGTAAATATGGGCGAAGTGAAAAATGTTGTAGGTACGTTTTATCACCCGGAGGCGGTGCTTATTGATTTGAACACACTGTCCACTTTGCCGGAAAGACATTATCATAACGGACTTGTCGAGGCGGTAAAAGCGGGGCTGATTGCAGATGAAAAGTTATTTGAACTTTTTGAAAAGACTGAGAATATAGAGGAAGATTTGGAAGAGATTATTGTCCGCGCCCTGCATGTAAAGAAAAATGTGGTGGAACAGGACGAGAAAGAAGAAAATTTGCGAAAGATTTTAAACTTCGGCCATACAATCGGACATGCCATCGAAAGCATTTACCATTTGGAAGGATATTACCACGGGGAATGTGTCGGTATCGGAATGATGATGATTTTGGAAAATGAAGAAATCAGGGAACGGCTGAGAAGAGTTTTATGTAAATTAAATGTTCCGCTGTCCGCTGATTATGATGTGGAAGAAGTGATACATTTTATTAAAAAAGATAAGAAAGCAAACGGAAAATATGTTACCGTTGTACAGGTGGATAAGGTGGGAGAGGCGAAACTTCTCCCGATAGAAATAGAAAGTTTGAGGGGGAATAAAATATGATTATTACATGTAAGAAAAATGCACCGCAGGAAGAAGTAGATAAAGTTGTTAAAAGTTTTGAACAGCAGGGATTAGAGGTAAACTTTATTCAGGGGGCAAATTATAACGTATTCGGTATTGTTGGGGATACAACCATTGTAGATGAAAGAAAGATTCGCGCAAATAAATGGATTGAAGATGTGACAAGAATCGGCGCGCCTTATAAAAAGGTAAATCGTCTCTTTCATTTGGAGGACAGCGTAGTTGATGTGGCAGGAGTAAAAATCGGCGGAAAAGAAAAAGTAGTTGTCATCGGAGGTCCGTGTTCCGTGGAGGGAAAAGAGGAAATCTGTGATTTGGCGCAGAAAGTAAAAGATGCGGGAGCGGACATGCTTCGCGGGGGAGCGTACAAACCGCGTACATCACCATATGCTTTTCAGGGACTTGGAACGGAAGGAATTGAGGCTATGGTGGAGGCGAGAAGACGAACAGGTCTTCCGATTGTATCTGAAATTATGAGTGCAGATAAAATTGATGAATTTGTAGAAAATGTGGATTTGATTCAGGTAGGCGCCAGAAATATGCAAAACTTTGATTTGCTAAAAGCGCTGGGAAAAATCCGCAAACCTATTTTGTTAAAACGAGGTTTGGCAAATACAATCGAAGAGTGGCTGATGTCTGCGGAATATATTATGGCAGGGGGAAATGATCAGGTTATTCTCTGTGAGAGAGGAATCCGCACGTTTGAAAAGTATACGAGGAATACATTGGATTTGAGCGTTGTGCCGATTATCAAACGTAAGAGTCACCTTCCTATTATTATTGATCCTTCCCATGCTACGGGAGATTGGGAACTTGTGGAATCCATGGGGCTTGCGGCGGTGGCAGCAGGGGCCGACGGTTTGATTGTGGAAGTACATGATAATCCGGAATGTGCATGGAGTGATGGCGCGCAGTCATTGAAACCGGAGAAATTTAAGGCGATGATTGACAAATGCAAAGTAGTGGCAGAAGTTGTCGGAAGAAGTATGTAATAGAAAAGGGCGGGAATAGTTGAAAAGTTCCCGCTCTTAGTTATAGTGATTCCGCGCTGCGCAGAAAGATTTATTTAAACGAATAATAGAGTGTTAAAACGTGGCACACTACCTAAAAAGGAGTGTGCAATATGAATAGGAACAGGAGAATCCGTCGGATTAGTATTATAATCACTATTTTCTGCCTGACTGTTATCTTCTTTCGTTTTCAGGAGAAGTGGGAAACGAAAAAAGTTCTACAGGACGCATCAGGAGAATTAAAAGTACATTTTATGGATACAGGGCAGTCAGAATCCATTTTGATACAGTCGGGTGGAAAAAATATGCTGATTGACGGTGGAACAAATGCGACAGGTGGAAAAGTGGTCGAATATCTTCGCAAAGAGGGGATAACTTACTTGGATTATGTAGTTGGGACGCATGGGCATGAAGACCATATCGGAGGAATTGACGCAGTATTATATAATTTTGAAGTTGGAGAATTATTTTTACCAAAACAGACATATGGGACACATACTTATCGGGATATTCGGGAGACTGCGCAGGCAAAACAAATACCAATAACCGTACCGAAGTGGAAAGAAGTGAGAACGCTCGGAAAGGTGAAAATGATGTTTTTAGCCCCAAATCCAAACAAAATTTATGAAGATGTGAACGATTCTTCTCTAATTTTGAGAATCAGTAATGGAAAACACAGTTTTTTATTTTGTGGTGATATCAGCAAAACATTGGAAAAGGAATTGTCGGAGAAAGATGTGTATCTGAAATCGGACGTGTTAAAATTAAACCACCACGGCAGCAGTGATACGAATTCGATGAAATTTCTAAAAGCAGTTTCCCCCGAGTATGCTGTAGTGTGTTGTGCAGAGGGAAATCCCTTCGGACACCCCCACAAATCAGTATTGAAAAGAGTTAAAAAAAGAAAGATAAAATTATTTCGTACAGATGAGCAGGGAACGATTATTTTGACAAGTGACGGAAAAAAACTGATGAGCAATGTAAAACCGATAAGGGAAAATTTGTGATTTTCACAAAAGGAACATATTTCTCTGTTAGGATAAAAGAAAACAGGTGACGAGGAGAAGAAATCATGGAGCGATTGAAAATATTAATAGTAGATGATGAGAGCAGAATGAGAAAGTTAGTCAAAGACTTTTTGGAGAGGGACGGGTTCACCGTTCTTGAGGCAGGAGATGGCCTTGAGGCAATGGACGTCTTTTATGATAATAAAGACATTGCACTTTTAATTTTGGACGTGATGATGCCGAAGATGGACGGTTGGCAGGTGTGTAGAGAAGTGCGACAGGTTTCACAGGTACCTATCATTATGCTGACGGCAAGAGCAGATGAAAAAGATGAGTTACAGGGATTTGATTTGGGAGTAGATGAATATATTGCGAAACCATTCAGTCCGAAAATACTGGTGGCGAGAGTTGAAGCAATTTTAAGAAGGACAAACGTATTGTTTTCTGAGGAATCAATTGATGCGGGTGGAATTGTGATAGATAAGACGGCGCATCTTGTTACCATTGACAATCAGCCGATTGAGTTGAGTTATAAGGAGTTTGAATTGCTGTCATACTTTGTGGAAAATCAGGGTATTGCACTTTCAAGAGAAAAAATATTGAATAATGTATGGAATTATGATTATTTTGGCGATGCGCGAACAATAGATACTCACGTGAAGAAATTAAGAAGTAAACTGGGCGATAAAGGTGATTATATTAAAACGATTTGGGGCATGGGCTATAAATTTGAGGTGTCGTAATGAAATATTCAATAAAACGTCAGATGGCAACTGTATTTATTGGAATTGTAATGTTTATTCTTCTAGCGGTGTTTGTTATGAACAGCAGATTTCTCGAGGAATACTATGTACAAAATAAAATGCAGGTACTAACAAATATATATCAATCTCTTAATAAACTGATGGAGGAAAATAAGGAAATGGATTCCGAAAGTCTGAATAAGACTTTAGGGCCGTTGGTGGAGAAAAGCAACGTCTCTCTTATTGTGACAGATGCCACCGGAAGCATACGGATTAAAATGCGTACAGACTCGGAAAATGAAGAGCTGAAAACACGTTTAGTCGGCTACCGTTTTAATATTAATCAGGAAGAAAGTACGCTTTTGAAGTCAAGCGATAACTATGAACTGCGAAAGGCGAAAGACCCGCGGAATAAAATGGAATATTTGGAGATGTGGGGAAATTTTTCTAATGGAAATGTATTTCTTTTTAGAAGTCCGCTGGAAAGTATACGTGAAAGTGTCATGATTTTTAACCGTTTTCTCATGTATATCGGAGTGGGGGTTATCCTTATCAGTATCGTGATTATTTGGTATTTTTCAAAGAAGATTACCGATCCGATTTTAGAGTTGGCGATGCTCTCGGAGAAAATGGCTGATTTAGATTTTGATGCAAAATACACAAGCGGCGGGAAAAATGAAATTGGAATTTTGGGCTGCAATTTTAACAAAATGTCACAGAGATTGGAAACAACCATTTCTGAGTTAAAGAGTGCAAATAACGAATTACAGAAAGATATTGAGAAAAAAGAACAGATAGAGACGATGCGTACGGAATTTTTGGGAAATGTTTCTCATGAATTAAAAACACCGATTGCACTGATTCAGGGATATGCGGAAGGATTGAAAGAAGGAATCAGTGACGATGTGGAAAGCCGCGAGTTTTACTGTGATGTTATTATGGACGAAGCGAATAAGATGAATCAGATGGTGAGAAATCTTCTGACGCTGAACCAGTTAGAGTTTGGCAAGGAGGAGATATCATTTGAACGGTTTGATATTGTGGAGTTAGTGCGCGGTGTCATTCAGTCATGCGATATTTTGATTCAGCAAAAAGGTGTCAAAATCAATTTCATTATGGAAGAATCTGTATATGTGTGGGCAGATGAGTTTAAAGCGGAACAGGTTATCAGAAATTATATCAGTAATGCCTTGAATCATGTGGCGGGAGAGAATATAATTGAAATAAAGATTGTGAAGAAGGAAGAGACGGTGAGAGTTTCTGTATTCAACACAGGTTCTCCGATTCCGGAAGAGGATATAGGGCATATTTGGGATAAATTTTACAAAGTGGATAAGGCGCGCACAAGAGAGTATGGAGGAAACGGTATAGGACTTTCCATCGTTAAGGCGATTATGGAATCTTTCCACAAATCATATGGCGTGAAGAATTATGATAACGGTGTAGAATTTTTTATGGAATTGGATTTGAAATAAGGAAATAAAGAAGGAGATACCGATATGGGAGCAATTAATAATGACTGGCTGGACGCGTTAAAAGATGAATTTAGAAAGCCATACTATGCTGAGTTACATAAGAAGGTCTTGGAGGAATATCATACACACCTTATTTTTCCGCCGGCAGATGATATTTTTAATGCGTTTCATTTGACACCGCTGAAAAATGTGAAAGTGGTTATTTTGGGGCAGGATCCCTATCACAATGTAAATCAGGCACATGGGCTTTGTTTTTCTGTTAAGCCGGAGGTGGAGATTCCGCCTTCACTGGTAAATATTTATAAGGAGTTACACGATGATTTGGGGTGCGTTATTCCAAATCACGGATATTTGACAAAATGGGCTGAGCAGGGTGTACTTATGCTCAATACGGTTCTGACTGTGCGGGCTCATCAGGCGAATTCTCACAGGGGAATCGGCTGGGAAGAATTTACGGACGCAGCAATCCGCGCGGTAAATACACAGGACAGACCGATAGTATATATTTTGTGGGGAAAACCTGCACAGGCAAAGAAATCAATGTTGACAAATCCGAAACATTTGATTTTGGAAGCGCCTCACCCAAGTCCGCTGTCGGCATATCGCGGATTTTTTGGAAGTAAACCGTTTAGTAAAACAAATGCGTTTTTAGAAGAACATGGAGTTGAGCCGATTGACTGGCAGATAGAGAGCAGATAAGAGAGGGGATTCCCTCTCTTTAGTTTTTCTTCATTACAAAATTCGTAAGAAGAATGCCGCCCCTCTCTACCTGTTGTTCCTTCACAACCGTGTATCCTCTCTTTTCAAAAAACGGTCTTGCCGTAATCGATGCGTGTGTAGTAAAAGAGGAAGAAAAATGTTTTTCCAGTTCATCGCAGATGGAAGAGGCAATTCCCATTCTCTGATAATCTTTATGGACATACAGGCGGTCAAGATAGCCTGTTTTATCCATATCACCGAATCCGACAATCTTATCTTCTTCAACAGCAATAACTGTATGATTTTTTTCAAAGGAAGCATTCCATTTTTCCAAGTCAATCTGTCCGGTTGCCCATACATTTAACTGTTCTTCCGTGTAATCTTCTGCGTTTACCGTATGAACGGTGTCGTAAAATAATTCTGCTAATTGCTCACAGTCTGTTGAATTATATTTTCTCAGTATCATTATTACCTCCTGTTGAATTTAACTTTTATGATGACAGTATATCATGTTCACTCTTTTGAATAAAATAAAAAATCTTTTGTATTTTCTATTGACAAAATTATAAAAAAGTGGTTATATGAACATATGAACAGTTATTCATATAAAGGAGGAGCAAGTATGTCAGGACATAAGACGGAAAAATGTAACTGCGGTCATGACCACCATGACCATCATGAGCATCATGAATGCTGTGGAGGCCACGATCACCATGAATGTTGTGGACATCATCATGATGTGGAAGAGAAAAAAGAATTAACAAGTCATGCAAAGAAAACGATATATACAATAGAAAATATAGATTGTGCAAACTGTGCGAGTAAAATCGAGAAGAAGATCAATGAGTTACCGGAAGTTGAGGAGGCAATTCTTACATTTGCCACAAAACAGTTACAGGTGGCTTCGGATTCGGAGAAAGATTTACTTCCATTGTTGCAAAAGGCATGTGATTCTGTGGAAGACGGAGTTGTGATTAAAGAGAAAAAGCGAAGTGTAAAAGCGCTTCGCGAAGAGAAGAAAGAAGAGAATAAAAAAGGCGAAATCATCAGTATTGGCATAGGAGCGGCGCTGTTTATTGCCGGAGTGATTTGTAATGGTAAAATGGAAATAGTTCCGATTGTTTTATTTGTACTTTCATATCTTATACTTGGAGGAGGAATTGTTCTTACTGCGGGGAAAAACCTTCTGAAAGGAAGAGTGTTTGATGAAAACTTCTTAATGAGTCTGGCAACCTTATCTGCCTTTGCCATCGGGGAATTTTCAGAGGCGGTAGGCGTTATGCTCTTCTATCGCATTGGAGAATTGTTTGAGCATATTGCGGTAGAAAGAAGCCGTTCGCAGATTATGGAGGCAGTTGATTTGCGTCCGGAAGTGGTAAACAGAATGACAGGTGAAAAGGTAGAAGTAATTCCGTCGGAAGATGCACAGGTTGGAGACATTGTTCTTGTTCGTGCCGGTGACAGAATTCCGCTGGACAGCGTTATCGTGGAAGGAGAAAGTCAGATAGATACTTCAGCAGTGACAGGCGAACCGGTTCCGGTCAAAGTAAAAGTTGGTGAGAAGGTAACTTCGGGCTGTGTCAATTTAACAGGCGTGCTGAAAGTAAAAGTAGAAAAAGTTTTGGAAGATTCTATGGTAACACGCATTCTAAATTCTGTGGAAAATGCGGCATCAAGTAAGCCGAAGATTGATAGATTTATTACAAAATTTGCCAGAGTATATACTCCGTTTGTAGTTGGTCTTGCATTGGCGACTGCAATTCTTCCGTCAATATTTACGGGAAATTGGGAACATTGGATTTACACGGCAATTACATTCCTTGTTATCAGTTGTCCATGTGCGTTAGTTCTAAGCGTTCCGCTTGCATTCTTTTCGGGGATCGGCGCGGGTTCTAAGAGAGGAATTCTGTTTAAGGGCGGCGTAGCGCTGGAAGCATTAAAAGATGTAAAACAGGTTGTTGTAGATAAGACGGGAACGATAACAGAGGGGAATTTTGTACTGCAGAAATGTGTGGCTGTGGAAGGAACGGAAGAAGAACTGCTTCGTTTAGCGGGAAACTGTGAGTTGATTTCCACTCACCCTATTGGAAACAGCATTGTCACAGCGGGAAAAGAAAAAGGTTTAAAACTGGAGCGTCCGCAGAAAGCGGAAGAGATTTCCGGTAAAGGTATTCGCGCGTCATTGAAAGAAGGAGAAATTCTCTGCGGAAACCGTACTTTGATGGAAGAAAACAAGATAGATTTACAACAGTACGAAAAGAAATCTTATGGTACGGAAGTTTTAGTTGCCTTAAACGGAAAATTCATCGGTTATCTTGTCATTTCCGATACAATTAAAGAAGATGCGATTTCAGCCGTTCGTCAGATAAAAGGAGAGAAAGTGGACATTACAATGCTGACCGGAGATGCAAAGAAGAGTGCAGATGCCATAGCAAAAGAAGTTGGAATTGACAATGTGTATGCACAACTTCTTCCGCAGGATAAACTGGAAAAACTGCAGCAGATTCGTAAAGAGAAGGGGGCAGTTATGTTTGTCGGTGACGGTATCAACGATGCGCCTGTGCTTGCAGGGGCAGACGTGGGAGCGGCGATGGGAAGCGGTGCGGACGTTGCCATTGAAGTGGCAGATGTTGTCTTTATGACTTCTTCCGTGGAGGCGATACCGACATCAATCCGTATTGCGAAACAGACGGGAAAGATTGCCGTACAGAATGTGGTATTTGCTTTGGCGATAAAGGTACTTGTAATGATACTTGGACTTCTTGGTTTTGCAAATATGTGGCTGGCTGTTTTTGCAGACACAGGAGTGGCAATGCTCTGTGTATTAAATGCGATACGAATTTTATATAAAAAATAAGTGACAGAGAAAACAGTAATTTATGAATAGTAAAACAGACACTCCATACAGAATGAAGTGTCTGTTTGTATATTACCGTTTTTTGCGAATCAATCCCATAGCCCCAACACTGAACGTAAGCATAAGGAGAGTAAGTGAAATTTTTGAGGAATCTCCTGTTTTTACTGTCTGCGCAGGTTTTTTTGTTGCTACATTTTGCTGGTGTTGAACAGGTTTTTGTGTCTGAGGTTTCTGTGGCGTTTCAGGAATTTCAGGAATTTCAGGAATTTCAGGTGTTTCAGGCGTTTCGGGAACTTCAGGCGTTTCCCAACTTGTTTTTCCTTCCATCAAAATAGAAGTATCTAAATCTTCCTGATAATTTTCATCGTGTGACATTGTATAGGCAGCATTATATGCAAGTGTATTAATTTCTTTTAAGATACTTTCAGGGAGCAGTGTGCTTAAATCAACCATATCCACTATATCACCCGCATTTTTTATCATTCCTGTAATGACACCGTATGCCAGGTTTGTTGTTAAACTGTTATTGCCTTTGTCTAAAACTGTTTCTAAATTCATGTTGATTTTAGAGAGGGCATTTTTAATCGTAGGCTGTGTTGCCTTTATACTTTCTTTTAAAATGTCAGGAAGCAGATTGCCCTGCTGTATTTTTTGGATTGCTGCCGCAGCCCACGCATCGCACGATTCATTACCTGCAAGGTGTAACTGATATACATAGTTGACTAAATCAAATACGTTGTGCGTATCGTCTACTTTACTGTCTAAAATCCGGTTTACTAATGTTTCTACAATGGAAAACAGTGCGTCTTTGTCTCCGAGCAGATGATTGTCTACGTCTGCGAACAGTTGGTCAAAAAAGTTTGACAGTTTTTCATTGGAAACGAAAAGTTCTATTGTCGCTGCTTTTTCTTCTGTCATGGCGGCGGTCTGAATCTGTTCTGCTAAAGTTTTTCGGAAAGTTTCAGGTAATGTTATGGAAATCGTTTCTCCGTTTTCCAGCGGGATTTCCAGTACACCTTCCTGCTTTGCGGAAATTGTCTTGGAAGTATCCTGACTGATACGGATACATTTTTCGGCTGCATCGTAGTAAATGCGGAAGTTAAATCCGGATACACTGAGTGGAAGACCATTCTCTTTTGTAGTCGGAAGAAGTTGTGTGAGCATTTCTACAAGAGTCCGGCTTGTCTGCTCAGGGGTTACCTGTAATAAATCCGCCACAAGTGCTTTGCTGCCACCGTTTGCCAATGTGGAATCTATCATAGGAGAAAGCAGTCCTTCCGTAATCATTGTGCGGATAACCTCGTTTGATAACGTCAGTTTTTTGCCGTACTCGGTCAGATTTTCAATTTTTTGTACATTTCCCGTGTCGAAATCTTCATAGGAGATTGTTCCCGGTGTTTCCATTTTTGTAGTGAGTGTATTACCGTCTTTTGTTTTGTCCGTTCCGTTCTGTACAGTGATACTGCGGAACAGGGAAGGATAAGTTACAAGAGATCCTGTCTCAATGTCATATAAAGTATTTCCGTTTTTAGATGTGTAGGAGGCAATATCGTTTGCGTGCATATGCCCCGTGAAAACGTAACTGATTCCGGCGTCTGCGTATGCTTCACGCACTTCCTCCCAGTTGTCAACGAGGTAGTCGGCCATCAATGTCTGTTCCTGTTCAAAGTGAGGGATAACTCCGTGATGTTGCACAACCATGACGGTATCGCCTTTTGCTTTCGCTTTTTCTGCCTGCGCGGTCACCCAGTCTAAAAGTTTTGGACTGATAACTCCTCCTGTTTCCTGCAAATCTTCTTTGCTGTCTGTCTGGTCGCTGCTGTATTTGCCTGTATCTACGGCAATGAGTGTGTATCCTTCCGCCAACTGCGTAACGTAGGAAAGACTTCCGCCGCGATTGCTGTCAGGGTTGTACTGCACTGTATTTTCACCGTATCCGAATTCTTTGTAGATTTCACGAAATTCCTCTACAGTTGTTCTGTCTGCGTCCTGTGCCGTTTTGGAAGAAAAACCTTTTCCGTGAGGATTGTTGATGTCGTGATTGCCGTTGATAACAAAAAAATTAGTGTCCACACCCTTTTTCTTCAATGCGTCTTTTGCTTCGCTCAATTTTTCGGCAACCGCCTCATGGTTTACCTGTTCCCCGTCTTTTGTCAGGTCGCCGGAAATCATTACAACGTCAGGCTCATCTTTTACAAGTTGATTTAATGTGCCTGTCAGTATGGCGTCACTTTCCTTTAACATTTTTCGGTCGGAGTTCATTGCCGTTGTGAAATCTTCGCAGTCTCCGTATAAACTTTTAGAAAAATAGTGGGTGTCCGACATTACACCGATTTTTAAAGGTTCTTTTTTCTGTGGAACTTCTGCTGCCATGGCAGAAAGAGGTGTACTTCCGATAGTAATGGCACAGGCAAGAGTAACTGCACCGATTTTCATATTCATCTTCATCTTTGCTTTCCTTTCATGTTCGTTTTGATGTTTACAAACGGGATTATAGCAGATTAAAATTTCTTTGTAAGAGAACTTACCGAACTTTAACACAGTTTTACCAACCCTTTACATTTGTAAGAACAATATGATAAAATCAGACTTATTGATAGATTGGAGACTGGTAAGGTGAATGAAAAATGGAACGTGTTGTACCGGGAGAACTTGACCGATAAGGGAAATCCGTTATAATAAGTTTAGAGTGTTTAGAAAGGAAGTATAACATGGGAAAATTAGAAGTGGAGTGTTGTGGCTCGACACATATTCATACAAAAGCAATCCATCAGGTGGAGGAGCATATGCCAAAAGAGGAGACGCTGACTGATTTGGCAGATTTTTTTAAAGTGTTTGGAGATGCCACGAGGGTGAAGATTTTGTATGTACTGCTGCAGTCAGAAATGTGCGTGTGTGATTTGGCGGAAGTACTTCAGATGACGCAGTCGGCTATCTCACACCAACTTCGTGTATTAAAGCAGGTGAAGTTAGTAAAGAATAGAAGAGAGGGGAAAACGGTATTTTATTCTTTGGCGGACGGACATATTCAGACGATTTTAAATCAGGGAATGGAGCATATTTCAGAATAAGGAGAAACATCATGATAAAGAAAAGAAAAACGGCGATATTGTTGTGTTTTGTATGCACGGTTTTAATGACAGGCTGTGCGGGAAAAGTGGATAAAGGGATAGAACATCTGGAGAAAAAAGAGTACAAAGAAGCGATAAAAAGTTTTGATAAAGCAATTGACGGGGGAGAACAGGTTGCGGAAGCCTATCACGGACAGGGAATTGCCTACTGGGAATTAAAAGAATATGATAAAGCGAAAGAGGCAATGCTAAATTATCTGAAAGAAAAGGGGAAACCTACGGCGACCGTTTATCAGATTTTGGGCGACTGTGAGATGAAATCAGAAAACTATGAGGAGGCTCTTTCGTATTATTTAAAAGGCATGAGCAGCGATGGGCTTAATGAAAAACAGTTGCAGGAAATGTCCTACAACGAGATTGTTGCCTATGAAAAACTCAATGATTGGAGCAGTGCAAAGGCAAAAATTTCAGCATATGTTGAGAAGTATCCTGACGACGAGAAGGCAAAAAAGGAAGCAGAATTTTTGGAGACGAGATAAAAATATGGCAGAAATGATAGAGTTATCAAAAGAAATAGAAAAAGTTATTTTGGTCGGTGTCAGCGTGGAGGAAAATGATGACATGGAAAAATCATTGGACGAACTTGAGGAACTGGCGAGAACTGCGGGGGCGGTTACCGTTGGAAGAGTGATACAGAAACGTGAGCAGATTCACCCGGGTACTTATGTGGGTAAAGGAAAGATTGATGAGATTAAAGAACTTCTGTGGGAGACGGAGGCAATCGGAATTATCTGTGATGACGAACTTTCCCCTGCACAACTGGGAAATCTTCAGGACGCACTGGATACGAAAGTGATGGACAGAACACTGATTATTTTGGATATATTTGCGGAGCGGGCGTCTACAAGCGAAGGAAAAATTCAGGTTGAACTTGCGCAGTTAAAATATCGTCAGTCAAGACTTGTAGGTCTTGGGAAATCTCTCTCAAGACTTGGCGGCGGAATCGGAACAAGAGGACCGGGAGAGAAGAAACTGGAGATGGACAGACGTTTAATCAAAGGAAGAATCGCCCAGTTGAACAGAGAACTGAAAGAAGTGAAGCGTCACAGGGAAGTGACACGTGAGCAGAGAAACCGCAATCATCTTCCGGTTGTTGCCATCGTAGGTTATACAAATGCGGGGAAATCCACCCTGTTAAATAAACTGACAGGGGCGTCCGTTTTGGAGGAGGACAAACTGTTTGCCACACTGGATCCGACAACAAGAGGACTGAAATTGCAGAGCAAACAGGAGATTCTTTTGACGGATACGGTAGGATTTATCCGAAAACTGCCGCATCATCTGATAGAAGCGTTTAAAAGTACGCTGGAGGAGGCGAAATATGCGGATATTATTTTGCATGTTGTGGACGCTTCAAATCCACAGTTGGACGAGCAGATGCATATCGTGTATGAGACGCTGCAGCAGTTGGAAGTGGTAAACAAACCGATTATCACTGCGTTTAACAAGCAGGATAAGGCTGACGGTGAAATGATTATAAGAGATTTTAAGGCGGATTATATTGTAAAAATCTCCGCAAAGACGGGAGAAGGTCTGAGCGGTCTTCTGGAAACGATTGAGGAAGTATTGCGCCAGCAGAAAGTGCTGGTGGAGAGAATTTATTCCTATGCCGAAGCGGGAAAAATCCAGTTGATTCGGAAGTACGGTGAACTTCTCACGGAAGAATATAGGGAAGAGGGCATTTTTGTCAAAGCCTATGTACCTGTAGAAATTTATGGCAAAATTCAATAAGAAAAGAAAAACGGAGAATTTCATGGGAATTCTCCGTTCATTGTATAATGGAGAAGAAGATGAAAAAATATCAGATAACAGAGTGGTGTCACCATTTTATAAAAAATCATGTAAAGGAGGGAGAAACCTGTGTTGATGCAACGGCGGGAAACGGAAACGATACATTGCTGTTGGCAGAACTTGTGGGAGAAAAGGGGAAAGTATACGCTTTTGACATACAGGAACAGGCTCTCCGAAGAACGAAGGAAAGACTGGAGGAAAAGAAACTGGACAGTAGGGCAGAACTGATTTTACAAAGTCATGAGGAAATCGGTGAGATTGTAAAAGAAGAAGTATCCTGCATTGTATTTAATTTCGGTTATCTTCCGGGTGGGGATCATTCACTTTCCACAAAAAAGGAAAGCAGTATAAAGGCAATAGAAACCGGTTTGTCTCTATTAAAAAAGGGAGGTCTGATGAGCCTTTGTATTTACAGTGGCGGAGACAGCGGATTTGAGGAAAAAGACGGGATTTTACAATATTTGCGCACGTTGGACAGCAAAAAATATCTTGTCATAGTGAGTGAATACTACAACCGTCCAAACAATCCGCCCATTCCGGCGATGATAATAAAACTATAGGAGGAAAAGCATGTCATTACAATTTATATTCGGCAGTTCAGGTGCGGGAAAATCACACTATTTACATCGGTACATTGTGGAAGAATCGATAAAAAACCCTGCAGAAAATTATTTCGTTATCGTCCCTGAACAGTTTACCATGCAGACACAAAAGGACTTAGTTATGGCACATGAAAGAAAAGGAATTATGAATATTGATGTGCTGAGTTTTGGGCGTCTTGCCCACCGCATCTTTGAAGAGGTAGGTGGAAATCAGAGGATTATTTTAGATGATACAGGGAAAAGTCTGATTTTGCGAAAGATTGCGGGGGATAACGAGGACGAGTTAAAGGTACTGCGTGGAAATTTAAAGAAACACGGTTATATCGGGGAGATGAAATCTGTTCTTTCCGAGTTTGCACAATATAACATTGACGTTGATACTCTGGATAAAATGGCGGATTCTGTGGAAGAAGGAACGTATTTCCAGTGGAAATTAAAAGATATTGCAAAAGTCTATGAGGGATTTTCGCGGTATCTTTCCGACAAATATATTACAAACGAGGAACTCTTGGACGTATTGTGTCACGTTATTGGGAAATCGGATATCTTAAAGGACAGTGTTATTGCCTTTGACGGATTTACGGGATTTACGCCCGTGCAGGATAAAGTGATGAAAGAATTGCTCCATGTCTGCAAAAAAGTTGTTGTGACCGTGACGATAGATGAGAGAGAAAATCCGTATACATTTACTCACCCGTATCAGTTATTTGCGTTAAGTAAAAGGCTGGTGACAGGATTGACAGCGCTTGCTAAAGAGGAGAGAGTGGAGATTGTGGCGCCGGTCTGTCTGCCGCAAAATCCTGCTTATCGTTTTCGCGAGAATCCTCCGTTGGCATTTTTGGAAAAACATTTATTCCGATATACGACAGACAGTTTTTCGGGGGAACAGGAGAGTCTATCTCTCCACTGTGCAAAGATGCCTAAGGACGAAACTGCTTTTGTTATGCAGGAAATCCGTCATTTAGTGCGGATAAAAGGATATAGATACAGGGATATTGCAATTATTGCAGGAAATATTGCAACTTATGCGGACTATATGGAAAAAATGGCAGAAGTGTACGCTATTCCGATTTTCATGGATTATAAGCGAAGCGTTTTGTTGAATTCTTTTGTGGAATATATCAGAAGTCTTTTGGCGATGGCGGAACAAAATTTGACTTACGAGAGTGTGTTCCGATTTCTCAGAACGGGGCTTACTGGGTTTTCACGGGAAGATATAGACATACTGGAAAACTATGTTATCGCTATGGGGATAAAAGGATATAAAAAGTGGAATGAGAAATGGGTTCGCACTTACACGGGACTTTCGGAGGAAGAGTTAGAAAAAGTCAATGAAATCCGAAGTGAATTTGTAAAGATGATTCAGGACGTCATGAGCGTTTTGAAAAAGAGAAGAAAGACGGTGACGGAGATTACTCTTGCGCTCCACAGTTTCTTTATGCAGGAGAAGTTGCAGGAAAAATTGGTGAAATATGAGGAAACATTTCAGGAGAATAATGAACCTGCGCTTGCAAAAGAGTATGCGCAGATTTATCGTATCGTAATTGAAATCTTTGATAAATTTATTGAACTTTTGGGCGATGAATATTTACCGCTAAAAGAGTATTGTGCCCTGTTGGACGCAGGATTTGAGGAGGCGAAAGTCGGCGTGATTCCGCCGGGAATTGATGAAGTCATTGTAGGTGATATGGAGAGAACAAGGTTAAAAGAAGTGAAAGTACTGTTTTTTGTCGGGGCAAATGATGTGTTCATTCCGGGAAATCAGGCGGGAAACGGTCTTCTCTCGGAACAGGACAGGAAAATATTTGAGGCACGGAAAATCCCGCTTGCACCGAACGGAAAAGAGAAGATTTACATTCAGAAGTTCTACCTGTATATGAATCTGACAAAACCGAGTGAAAAAGTATATGTCTCTTACAGCAAAGTGAGCGGAGACGGAAAGGGAATACGACCGGCATATTTTTTGCAGGATTTAAAAAGATTATACCCGATGCTTCATGTAAACGAGGAAGAGGAGAAGAAGTTTACCGAGTTGGAACTGACGAAAAAAGCGGGGATTACCTATATTATCTCCGGTTTGCAGAGAAGAAGGGAAGAGATTACCGACGAATGGCTGGAATTATATACGTCTTATCGGAAAGATGAAGATTGGGAAGGAATCATTGACAATCTGATTGAAGCGGGATTTTATAAAATGCCGGAAGACAGGCTGTCAAAACAGATGGCAGAAAAACTTTACGGAGAAAAGATTGAGGGAAGTGTCACACGGTTGGAAAGATTTGCGGCGTGTGCATTTGCACATTTTTTATCCTACGGTCTGCGGTTGAAAGAGAGAAAAGAGTATAGGTTTGAGGCTGTCGACTTGGGGAATATTTTCCACAGGGCAATCGAAATATTTTCCCGAAATCTTGTTAAAAGCGGGTATACATGGACAACCCTGCCGAAAGAAGTGGAGGAGGAACTGATTGAGGAAAGCGTGGAAACGAGCATTACGGACTATGGAAATACGGTTCTCTACAGTTCGGCGAGAAATGAATATATGATTACCCGCATCAAACGAATGATGAAACGCACTGTGTGGGCGCTGGCAAAACAGTTGGAGAAGGGCGATTTTGTTCCAAGCGGCTACGAGGTTTCTTTTGGAAAAGGAAAGATAGACAGAATTGACATCTATGAAACGGAAGACAGGGTATATGTAAAAGTAATTGATTATAAGACAGGTACAAAGACGTTCAGTCTGGCATCTCTTTATCACGGGCTGCAACTGCAGTTGGCAATGTATATGAATATGGCGGTGGAATTGGAGAGAAGAAAACAGCCGGAGAAAAAAGTTGTCCCGGCGGGGCTTTTCTATTACCAGATGAAAGATCCGATTATTGATAAAGTGGAGGAGGACAAATGGGAAGAAACGGTCTTATCCAAACTTCGATTGGACGGAATTGTAAATGCAAACGAGGAAGTCATTAACCATTTGGACAGGGAATTCAGCGGCAATTCGCTGGCAATTCCGGTGGGAAAAAACAAAAACGGAAGCCTTTCCAAGACATCAAAAGCGTTTTCAGAAGAAGAGTTTTCTATTATTTCCAGGTATGTGGAAAAAGAAGTAAAAGATATAGAAGGAAGAATGGAGGAGGGAGAAATCGAGGTTTCCCCTTATGAAATGGGAACGAGTTATGGCTGCGATTTCTGTCAGTTTAAGGGAGTATGCCATTTTGATGAAAAGATTGAGGGCTGTGAGTACCGCAAACTTGGCAGGTTGAGTGACGAAGAAGTATTGAAAAAAATGATGGAGGAACTGTAAATATGGGAGTGAATTGGACACCGGAGCAGGAGAAAGTAATCTCTCTGCGAAACAGAAATATCCTTGTGTCGGCGGCGGCAGGCTCAGGAAAAACAGCGGTTTTGGTAGAGCGTATTATTACGATGCTGACAAAAGACGAACCGCCAATCAATGTGGACGAACTTCTTATCGTGACATTTACGGAAGCGGCAGCTTCGGAGATGAAAGAAAGGATTTTGTCGGCAATTGAGAAAAAATTGGAAGAGAATCCGGACAATGTACATTTGCAGAAACAGTCCACTTTAATTCACAGTGCAATGATTACGACCATTCACAGTTTCTGTCTTTCGGTTATACGGGAATATTTCCATACGATAGATTTGGATCCGAGTTTCCGCATTGGCGAGGAGGGAGAACTCAAACTTTTGCAGAAAGAGGTCTTGCAGGAACTGTTGGAAGAACAGTATGAAAAAGCCGATAAAAAGTTTCTCTCCTTTGTGGAGCGTTTTGCCACGGGAAGAGATGACAAAAAACTGGAAGAATTTATTTTACAGTTATATACGTTCTCGGGGAGTTATCCAAACGGGGAGAAATGGTTAGACTCCTGCATACAGCCTTATGATGTGAAAGACGCGGCAGATTTGGAAAATACAGACTACTGTAAAAGGGCAGTTGAGAATATAAAACGGTACGGTTTAGATGCGGTATCCATATTAGAATCGGGAATTTCAGCATGCGAAGAGCCGGACGGTCCATATATGTATAAGGAAACGCTTGAAAAAGAAGCGGAGGGGTGGAAATCATTTTTGCAGTCGGACAGCCTGTCATCATTCTATGAAAAAAGGAACTGTCCGACAGGAGAAAGATTAAAACCAAACCGAGACAAAAGTGTGTCGGAAGAACTTTCTGCCTTTGTAAAGGAAACAAGAAAACAGACAAAAGATTTACTTACGGACATTGTCAAAACATATCTGTTCCAGCCGATTGAAGAGATGGCAGTGGATATGGCAAAAACAAAAGAAACGATGGAGGAACTTGTCTTTCTCGTAAAAGAATTTGGGCGCCTGTACACGGAGGCAAAACGAAGCAGAAATCTGATTGATTTTGGGGATATGGAGCATCTGGCGCTTCAGATTCTTACGGTGGAGGAGGGCGATGCCCTTTTACCGTCTCCGGTGGCAAGAGAGTATCAGAAAAGATTTAAGGAAGTTATGATCGACGAATATCAGGACAGTAACCTGACACAGGAAGCAATTCTTACAAGTGTATCTACTGTCGGCTGCGGGAAAAATAATATTTTCATGGTGGGGGACGTAAAACAGAGTATTTATCGGTTCCGTCTGTCACGCCCTGAGTTATTTATGGAAAAGTTTGATACATATGATATAGAGGACAGTACAAAGCAGAGGATTGATTTGCATAAGAATTTCCGAAGCAGGAGAGAAGTGCTGGACAGTACCAACTTTATCTTTGAACAAATCATGACAAAAGGTCTCGGGAAAGTGGAGTACGATGACAAGGCTGCCTTATATGTAGGGGCGGATTATAAAGAAAAAGAAGGAAACGAGACGGAAGTGCTTGTCATTGATGTCGATATGGACGGCGAGAGTGAGGAACAGGTGGAAGAAACTGCCCGTGAACTTGAGGCGAGAGCGGTAGCGAGAAGAATTAAGGAATTAATGGCGCAACACCGGGTGCAGGATAAGCAAACGGGAGAATTTCGTCAAATCCGGTATAGAGATATCGTTATTCTGACACGAAGTCTGAAAGGGTGGACGGACGTATTTGCGAGGATTTTAAACCGAGAAGGGATTCCGACTTATACGGGAAGTAAAGAGGGGTATTTTGAAACACAGGAAATTCAGACGGTGTTGAATTATTTGCGGGTGCTGGATAATCCGAATCAGGATATTCCACTTGTTTCCGTTCTCACATCGGGAATGGGGAAATTTTCGGGGGAAGAGTTGGCAGAAATACGCACTTTAGATAAGGAAGTTCCTTTTTATTGCTGTGTGAGACGTTATATAAAGGAAGGAAAAAATTCTCTTCTCGCAAACCGTCTGGAAAAACTGTTTGTACAGATAGAATATTTTCGGGAAATGATACCGTATACTGCTATACACGAATTGCTCTGGCGAGTGATTGAGGAGACCGGATACGGATATGAAGTTGCCGTAATGGCGGGAGGCGAACAGAGAAAAGCAAATTTAGATATGCTTTTGGAGAAGGCGAAAGCGTTTGAAGGAACAAGTTATAAAGGACTGTTTAACTTTGTCCGCTATATGGAACAGTTGAAAAAATACGATGTGGATTACGGGGAGGCAAATATTGCCGATGAACAGGCGGACGCCGTCCGTCTCATGAGTATCCATAAAAGCAAGGGATTGGAATTTCCGATTGTTTTTGTTTCGGGAATGAATAAGCGTTTTAATAAGCAGGATATTACAGGGGAGATTGTAACCCATGCGGAACTGGGAATCGGCTTGGACAGAGTTGATTTGGAGAAACGTATGAAATCACCTACCTTCCTAAAAAAGACAATGCAAAGAGAAGTTATGCTGGAAAATATAGGGGAGGAACTGCGCGTACTCTATGTGGCCCTCACCCGCGCAAAAGAAAAACTGATTATGACGGGAACGCTTTCGCAGGTGGAGAAAAAATTTATGTCATATGCCGTTTTGGAAAATCGGCAGGAAAAGCAGTTGCCGTTTACGATGCTCTCAAAAGCGGGAAGTTATTTCGACTGGGTATTACCGGCGCTTTTGCGATATCCAGAGCAGCGAAGAGTCGGAAAAGTGTCGGTCATCAATTTGGAGGAACTTGTACAAAAGGAAGTACAGGAGGAAACCGGCGCAGAATATACGAAAGAAAAATTGCAGAACTGGGATACGGAGCAGATTTTTGCTCCGGATTTCAAGGAGCGGTTGGAGAAACAGTTTTCATACCGATATCCGTATGAAAATCAAAATGACTTAAAATTAAAATTTACTGTTTCCGAATTGAAGAAAAGAAAAAACCTTGCAGAAGAGTCGGGAGAACTTTTGATTCGGGAAGAAGAAATTATTCCGATTCTGCCGAAAGTTCTCACGGAAGAAGAAGGAATAAAGGGCGCTTTGCGGGGAACAACTTATCATAAGGTACTGGAACTGTTAGATTTTACAAAAGAGTACACTTATGAAAGCCTGAAGGAATATTTGGAACATCTTACGGAGGAAGGAAGAATTTCCGAAGAGATGAAAAAATGTGTGCGCATAAAAGACCTTTTAACTTTCCTGCGGACGGATATAGCAGAGAGAATGAAGAAATGCGCAAAATGTGGAAAACTTTTTAAGGAACAGCCTTTTGTTCTCGGTGTGCCTGCAAAAGAGATTTATCCGGAAGAAAAAATAGAAGAAACTCTTTTAATACAGGGAATTATTGACGTTTGGCTGGAGGAAGAGGACGGACTTGCCGTTGTAGACTATAAAACGGACAGAGTGAAAAACGGGCTGGAATTAAAAGCGAAATATAGCGGTCAGTTAAATTATTATGGGGAGGCTTTGGAAAGGCTCACGGAGAAAAAGGTAAAAGAAAAAATTATTTATTCTCTGTTTTTGCAGAAGGAAATTTCAATTTAATAATAACGCAATAAATCTTCATAATTTCTTAAATAATATTATATTGACTAATAATATTATACATTATATAATATGCTTATCAAAACAATATTATTTAAGAAAGGGAGTGGAGGAATGGTATTTAATACAGGAGCAGCGCTTTTAGATGCGATTGTATTGGCTGTCGTTTCAAGAGAACAACAGGGAACGTACGGTTATAAAATTACACAGGACGTACGTCAGGCATTGGACGTTTCTGAATCCACTTTATATCCGGTACTCAGAAGATTGCAGAAAGACGAGTGTCTGGAAGTTTACGATATGCAGTTTGACGGTAGAAACCGAAGATACTATAAAGTGACGGAAAAAGGAATGGCACAGTTGAATCTGTATCGGATAGAATGGAAAAATTATTCAAGAAAGATTAGTGAGATGTTTGAGGGAGGTGTGGCAGTATGAATCGCATAGAGTTTATGACTGAATTGGAGAAACTGCTGAAAGAAATACCGGAAGAAGAGCGCAAAGAAGCGATGCAGTATTATGAAGATTATTTTGCTGATGCAGGATTGGAAAATGAACAGCATGTTATTTCCGAACTGGAAAGTCCGAAAAAAGTTGCGCAGACAATCAAAGCAGGGCTTCGGGGACGAGGAGAGGAAAGCAGCGAGTACAGAGAAACGGGTTATACGGACACGAGATTTGAGGAGAAGGAAACTCCGGCAAGGAGAGAAGAAAACAAACCAAAAACAAATGATTGGTTAAAAATTATCCTCATTGTCGCAATAGCGATTTTCACTTTACCGATTATTTTTCCGCTTGCATTGGCAGGACTTGCAGTTATATTTGCAATAGCCGTTTCAGGATTTGCTGTTTTGGGAACACTGGTATTGTTGGCGGCCACCGTTATGATTTGTGGTTTTTGCATAACAATATGCGGAATATTGGAAATGTTTCATTTTCCGGCACTGGCGCTTGTTGTTATGGGCGGAGGAATTTTGGCTTTCGTCGCAGGACTTGTGGCAACAGTGTTGATGGTAAAAGCGTGTATGATAGTATTTCCGGTTTTATTCAGAGGACTGGTAAACATTTTCAGAAAATTCGTTCATAGAAAGGAGAGCAGATAATGAAAAAGGGTTGGAAAATATTTGCGATTATTTGTGCCGTGTTGGCGGGACTTGGAGTTGTTTTATGTATTGCCGGATTTGCAATAGGCGTGACAGATGAAGATGTCAGAGGTGCGGTACACAGGGGAATCGGATTCATTACAGATGATGACGATGACGACGATGATGATTTTGATAACAGAACATTACAGTCTGTGAAGACGGTAAAAGAAGGAGAATTTCCAAACGCAAAAGGAATTGATGTGGAAGTAAACAAAGTGAAGGTTGAAGTTGTCGTAACGGACGAAAATGTAATTCGCGTGAAAAATGCAACAGACGAAGAGGCTGGAATCGTGATTCGTGAAGAAGGTTCTACACTGGAAATAGAAACGTCACGAAGAGGAAACAGAACAGACAATGGAGGAACATTAACCATTTACGTTCCGAGAAATATGAAACTGACAGAGGCAAATGTCCAAGTCAATGAGGGAGCGATAGATTTGAGCGGAATACAGGCAAATGAATTAGAGTTGTCAGTTGAACGCGGAGAAATCACAGCGGCAGACTTTACGGTGGGAGAACTAAGCGTTTCCTGTGGTCAGGGTGCTGCAAATATCAAAGGAACTGCTCAAGCAGATATAGATTTAGAGTGTGGAGGCGCTGCAATCAACCTTGAAACAAAGGGGGCGCAGACAGATTACAATTATGAAATCGAAGTAGGTGCAGGAGAAGTAAATCTCGGCGGACAGACATTTTCAGGACTGGCAGTAGAAAAAACAATCAACAACCATGCCGGAAAAGAGATGGGAATTGATTGTGCAACAGGAAAAGTAAATGTTACATTTGTTCAGTAAAACAGGAGGTAAGGAAAATGAAAAAATTATATCGTTCAACAGTGGACCGTAAAGTGTGCGGAGTGTGTGGGGGAGTGGCAGAATATTTTAACATTGATCCTACACTGGTACGATTGGGAATGGTGCTTGCAACTTGTTTCAGTTTTGGTACGATGATATTTGGATACTTTGTGGCAGCGGTTATTATTCCGGATAGGTAGAATTGAGAATTGGGGACGTAGTTTTTTTGAAAAAGATTACGTCCCCAATTCTCATTTACCCCGTCCCTTTTTTAGAAATGCCCTGTCCCTTTTTGAAGGAAGAACAAAATTACAAAGGGATAAACGTGCTACAAAGCCAGTAAATACGCTGTAAAAAGTTTAAATGCATTTGATTGTTTTAAGAGAAAATAATCAATATGTTGATAAACCGCGATTTTACGGGCTTTGTATAGGTATATCTCAAAAAGGGACACCCCTTTCGGAAAAAAAGGGACACAGTAAAACTTAAAAAGGGACGTAGTAAAATAGGAAAACACTACGTCCCCGAATAAAACGAAAATTCCCGGCAATCCTTATTTTATAAAGAAGAAAGGGGAACCAACATGGCGAAAAAAGAAAAATTACCGATTATACTAAGCGAGATTGAGCCGGAGGAAAAATTGAAATATGAAGTTGCGGAAGAACTGGGACTTCTGGATAAAGTTTTATCAGAAGGGTGGCGTTCGCTGACATCTAAAGAAACGGGAAGAATCGGCGGGATAATTACAAAGAAGAAAAGGCAGAAGAAATAACAGAATTATTTAAAAATGTGAACAATTTGTAACGTGGGTTGAAAAATAACAATAAGTCTGCTATAATCCTTCAATTGAGGAAGATAATGGAGAAGGTTATGAAAAGTAGAGTAAATGTGTTAGAAATTGAATTGAATAACAATACGGCTAAAGAAGCCATGCAGAAGGTTATGGAATATATGCAGACCGAGCCGATGAATATTGTGGAAATTATCAGTGCGAACACATTGGTAAAGAGTAAGGAAGATGAGAATCTTAAAGACAATATTGCTCAGGCGGATTTAGTTCTTGCGGGAGAGCAGGCAGTATTGGAAGTTGCAGAGGTTACGGATAGGAAGAAACTGCAGGAGGCGGATTCACAACTGTTTGTGAAAATGCTTTTACGGTTTTTTCATAAGAACCATAACAGAATATTTCTTCTGACGGAATCTGAGGACGAGAAGATACATCTGAAAGAATATTTGCAGGAATATTATTATGGGATTCAGATTGTAGGAGGAGAGGTTGTACCGACAGACTCTTCGGCAGACGATATGATTTTAAACAGCGTAAACGGTGCGGAAGCAGATTGCGTACTGTCAATGATTTCTTCCCCGTTTCAGGAAGCATTTGTAGTGAGAAACCGCATTTTGCTGAACACGCGCATGTGGTTAGGATTAGGAAAAAATACACCTCTTCCGCTTGACAAGAAGAAAGGGAAAAAGCCGATAAGGGAGTTTATGATTAAACGTTTCCTAAAGCGAGAAGTGGAGAAAGAAAGACAAAAAAGAGGAAATGTATAAATTCAAAGTATTTCCTCTTTATTTTTTTGGTTAATTGTATTAAAATGTAGAATGAATATACAGTTTTTTAATGGAGAAACTACTGTTAAAATAATAAAGATAAGGAGCAAAAGTATGATATCAAATCAAATACTTCAGAACACAATTGAAGGATTGAAGGCGATTACAAGAATAGATTTAAGTATTCTGGACACAGATGGCAAGGTGTTGGCAAGTACATTTGTGGAACAGGAGCACTATGAGAATTCGCTGGATTCTTTCGTAGAGTCACCGGCAGACAGTCAGGTTATTCAGGGATACCAGTTCTTTAAAATCTTTGATGAGCACCAGTTGGAATATATATTGGTAGTAAATGGCAGTAGTGATGATGTTTACATGGTGGGTAAGATTGCAGCCTTTCAGATACAGAATCTGTTGGTAGCATATAAGGAACGTTTTGATAAAGACAATTTTATTAAAAATTTATTGCTGGACAATCTTTTGCTGGTGGATATTTATAACCGTGCAAAGAAACTACATATTGAAACCGATGTAAGACGTGTGATTTTTGTCATTGAGACAGCACGCGAAAAAGATACAGGTACAATGGAACATATTCGTTCCCTGCTCGGCATGAAATCAAAAGATTTTGTGACTGCAGTTGATGAGAGAAACATTATCATTGTAAAAGAACTTGGTACTAATGAAGGCTATCCTGAGATGGAGAAAGTTGCAAATGAGATTTTGGAAATCCTAAAGACAGAGGGAGAGGAAGTTCATATTGCATATGGAACAATTGTAAATGACATTAAAGAAGTGTCAAAATCTTATAAGGAAGCAAAACTTGCGTTAGATGTAGGAAAAATCTTTTTTGACGAGAAAGATATTGTTGCATACAGTACACTGGGTATAGGACGACTGATTTATCAGTTACCGTTACCTCTTTGTAAAATGTTTATTCGAGAGATTTTTGAGGGGAAATCTCCGGACGAGTTTGATGAGGAGACATTGACGACAATCAATAAATTCTTTGAGAATAGTTTGAATGTATCAGAGACATCAAGACAACTATACATTCATAGAAATACTCTTGTTTACAGATTGGACAAGTTGCAAAAAAGCACGGGATTGGATTTGAGAGTGTTTGAAGATGCCATTACATTTAAAATTGCGCTGATGGTTGTAAAATATATGAAGTATATGGAAACACTGGAGTATTAGTAGTTAATATAGGAGGAACATATGATTGAATTAAAGGACGTCACAAAGGAATATTCCAAGGGCGTTGCTGCCTTGAATGGAATAAATTTAAAAATTGAACAGGGAGAGTTCGTATTTATTGTAGGTGACAGTGGTTCGGGAAAATCAACACTGATTCGTCTTTTGATGAAAGAGTTAGACCCAACGTCAGGTACAATCATTGTAAATGGAATTAACCTCAACAGAATGAAACACAGACATATTGCAAAATATAGAAGACATCTCGGGGTTGTATTTCAGGATTTCCGTCTGTTGAAGGACAGAAATATTTATGAGAATATCGCTTTTGCACAGAGAGTAATCGAAACGCCTACACGCGTGCTGAAACAGAAAGTTCCGGCAGCGCTTTCACTTGTGGGACTTGCGCAGAAATATAAGGCTTATCCGAAACAGTTGTCAGGAGGGGAGCAGCAGAGAGTTGCCATAGCCAGAGCGGTTGTAAATGAACCGGCAATTTTGCTTGCTGACGAGCCTACGGGAAACCTTGACCCGACAAATGCGTGGGAGATTATGAAACTTCTTGAGGAGGCAAATGAGAGAGGAACTACCGTAATCGTAGTTACTCACAATCACGAGATTGTAGCAGAGATGAAGAAACGTGTCATTACAATGCAAAAGGGAGTCATTGTCAGCGACGAGAAAGAGGGCGAGTAGAAAAATGAGAATAAGTACAGTAGGATATACAATGAAACAAGGGGTTAAAAATATTGGTAGAAATAAGATGTTTTCCCTTGCATCTATTGCAACAATGTCGGCTTGTATTTTTATGTTCGGATTGTTTTTCTCGATTATCGTGAACTTTCAGAACATTGTAAAAAGTGCGGAAGAAGGAGTTGCGATTACCGTATTCTTTGATGAAGGATTGGAGAAGAACCATATTGATGAAATCGGTAAACTGATTAAAGACAGGAAAGAAGTTTCCCGTGTGGAATATACTTCCGGGGAGCAGGCATGGGAAGACTACAAGAAGAAATATTTTGGCGATAAGGAATATCTGGCGGAAGGTTTCGCAGATAACCCGCTTGTAAATTCAGATAACTATCAGGTATATATGAAAGACGTTTCCAAACAGAAAGACCTGGTAAAATATGTAAGCGGACTTGAAGGAGTACGTCAGGTAAATAAATCGGATACAGTGGCAAAGACATTGTCAGGTATTAACAAATTAATTTTATATGTATCAGCGGCAATTATTATCATTTTGCTTGCCGTTTCGATTTTCCTAATCAGCAACACGGTTACAATGGGTATTTCCATCAGGCGTGAAGAGATTGCGATTATGAAATATATAGGGGCGAAAGATGCCTTTGTCAGAATGCCGTTTATCATAGAAGGTCTTTTGATTGGGCTTGTGGGAGCAATTATTCCTCTTGCGGCGCTTTACTTCCTCTATGAAAAGGCGGTAGGATACATTTTAATTAAATTTAAAATATTGAACAACCTTCTTACATTCCTTCCGGTAACAGAGGTATATAAGACATTGTTGCCAATTGGCATTGCCCTTGGTATCGGAATCGGTTTTGTCGGAAGTTTCTTAACAATTCGTAAGCACTTAAAGGTATAATCTAAGAGGTAGTGGAATGGCAGGAAAAAGAGCAATCAGTTTAGTTTTGGCAACAGTTCTTATTGCAGGAAGTGTTTTTAAACCGGTTCATGCAGAGAGTATCCATTCGGCGGAACAAAAAGGGCAGCAATTGGAAGAACAGAAGAAACAGGCCGAAAAAGAGCAGGAATCTTTGAGTGAGCGTCTGAATAGTATTATAACGGAAATGCAGACGGCTCAGGCCAATGTGGAGAAAAAAGAAGATGAGATCGCAGTGGCGGAAGATGAACTTGTAGAGGCAGAGATTAAAGAGAACAAGCAGTATGAAAGCATGTTAATCCGTATTAAATATGTTTATGAGAACGGTAATTCAGAAATGATGCAGATACTGCTTGAGGCAGAGGATATGGGGGACTTCCTCAACAAAACAGAGTATGTGGAGCAGGTTTCCCAATATGACAGGAAGATGCTTGACCAGTTTGCAAAATTGGTAAAAGAAGTGGAGAAAAAGGAAAAAGCTCTGAAGAAAGAAAAGGAAAGTTTAGTCGTACTTCAGAAAGATTTGGAAACGAAACAGAAGGAAGTGCAGACACTTCTCGATTCAAAGAAGGAAGAAATTGCAAAATTAGATGCACAGATTAGCGAGAATACAAAAACGTTGAATGCTTTGATTGAAAAGGCGAAAGAGGCTGAGAGAAGAAAGCAGGAGGCGGCAAATGCAAATAAGAAACCGTCAGGAGGTTCGGGCAATAAACCGGGCGCTCCGGTAATCTCAGGAGGAAACGGGTATCTTTCCAATCCGTGTCCGGCGGGAAGAATTACAAGCGAGTTTGGACCTCGTGAGGCACCGGTTCCGGGAGCAAGTACATTTCACGAAGGACGCGATTACGGAGCTCCGATAGGAACACCGATTTATGCGGCAGCGGAAGGAACTGTAATTCGCACGGGAAATCAGGCAGTTCGCGGGAATTATGTTGTTATCAGACACCCGAACGGGCTTACAACATGGTATCAGCACTGTACGGATATTTTTGTCAGCAAAGGACAGAAAGTCAGCAGAGGTCAAAATATTGCAACAGTTGGAAAAACAGGAAGAGTAAGCGGGCCGCATTTACATTTTATTGTAGAAGAGGCAAGTGGAGAATTAGTAGACCCAAGAAAGTATTTATAGATAGGACTCACATATGGGAGATAAAAGAGGATTTTTAAAGGGGGTGCTTTGCGGCACCCTCGTTACTTTAGTCGTTGCGGGAGCAGCGGGAATGTATTTGAAAAATACAGGATATGGGGAAACCATTGACAAAAAGACAGCGCGCAAATTGGAGCAGATAAAAGATATTATCGACGATTCTTACTTAAAGGGAGATGAAATCAAAGAGAGTGATTTGGAAAACTTCCTGTTAAAAGGATATGTGAATGGTTTAAAAGATCCGTATTCCGTATATTATAACGAAGAAGAGACAAAGGAACTGTATGAAACTACTGAGGGAGAGTACAGTGGAATTGGGGCGGTCATGTCCCAGAATTTAGAGACCGGAGTGATTACAATGGTAAATGTGTATGAAGATTCTCCGGCAGAAAAAGCAGGTTTTAAAAATAACGATATTCTTTATAAAGTCAACGGAAAAGACATTTCCACCGAGGACATCAGTAAAGTTGTCAATAAAATCAAAGGTGAAGAGGGAACGGAAGTGACCATTACCGTTCTCCGTGACGGAAAAGAATATGAAGCGACGGCGACACGTGAGAAATTGGAAGCACATACAATTGAATACGAGATGAAAGAAGATCATATCGGATATGTCCGCGTAACTGAGTTTGACATGGTTACATATAATCAGTTTGTGGAAGCAATAACGGATTTAAAGAAACAGGGAATGAAGGGAATTATTATTGACCTTCGTGGAAACCCGGGTGGAAATTTATCTACAGTATGCCAGATGCTTGACTATATCCTGCCGGAAGGACTGATTGTCTATACCGAGGATAAAGACGGCAAGCGTGAAGTGATGACTTCCGATGAAGAACATAAACTGGAAATGCCAATGACTGTTCTGGTGGACGGCAGAAGCGCCAGCGCTTCAGAAATTTTTGCGGGTGCAATTCAGGATTATCAGTTGGGTACACTTGTGGGAACAACTACTTATGGAAAAGGTGTCGTGCAGCAGTTATTTGATCTGAAAGACGGAACCTGCCTAAAACTAACTATCGCAGAATATTTTACACCGAAGGGAAGAAATATTCATGAAAAAGGAATCAAACCTGATGTGGAAGTAGAGTATCAATACGACAAAAACAACGCTGATGCAGATAATCAGTTGGATAAGGCGATAGAAGTATTAAAAGAAAAAATGAAATAGTAAGAAAGAGGAATGCAAATTTTTGCATTCCTTTTTTTGTTAGCCTATGGTAGAATAAAACTATATGTAATTTTGCAGAAAGGTTGTAAAATAATGAGAACATTAATTAAACATGGTCATGTATTAGACCCGAAAACACAGCGTGACGAAGTTTGCGATGTGCTGATTGAAGATGACAGAATTGTTAAAGTAGATAGTGACATTGTCAGTGAAGCAGACAGGACAGTCGATGCGACAGGGTGCTATGTCATGCCGGGATTCATTGACCTCCATGTCCATTTAAGAGATCCGGGACTGGAATATAAAGAGACATTACAGACAGGCGGACATGCAGGGGCAAGGGGCGGCATCACTACCATTTGTGCAATGCCGAACACAAAACCGGTTATGGATACAGGAGAAAAAGTTTCGGAAGTACACCGCCGTTCCAGAACGGAATCTCCGGTAAATGTTATTCAGTTGGGTGCAATTACCGTAGGACAAAAAGGGGAAGAACTGGCAGATATTAAAGGAATGGCAAAAGCAGGCTGCCATGCAGTAAGTGAAGACGGAAAATCCGTGATGAACGCTTCTCTTTACCGTCAGGCGATGAAACAGGCGAAAGAAAATAATATTTCAATTTTTGCTCATTGCGAGGACATCACAATGGTGGAAGGCGGAGTGATGAACGCAGATGAGAAAGCGAAAAAATTGGGATTAAAAGGAATTACAAATGCGGTGGAAGACGTAATTGTGGCGAGAGATATTTTACTGGCGAAAGAAACGGGAGTACAATTGCATTTGTGTCACTGTTCCACTGCGGACAGCGTGAAAATGGTTGCGGAGGCGAAGAAAGAAGGTCTTCCGGTGACGGCTGAAGTTTGTCCGCACCACTTTATTTTAACGACGGAAGACATACCGGAAGATGACGGAAATTATAAGATGAATCCGCCTCTTCGCAGCAGGGAAGATGTGGAGGCGTTAAAGGAAGGTTTGAGAAATAATATTATGGACGTGATTGCCACGGACCATGCGCCGCATTCAGCGGAGGAGAAGAATAAATCCATGAAGGACGCCATGTTTGGCATCGTAGGACTGGAGACATCTGCCGCTCTTACTTATACAGAATTGGTGGACAAAGGGATTCTGACACCGATGCAGATGGCTGAGAAGATGAGCTATAATCCTGCAAAAATACTTGGAATTGCAGGTGAAAAAGGTTCTGTTTCCGAGGGAATGATTGCGGATATCGTTATTTTTGACCCGAAGAGAGAATATCGCATTGACAAAAATACATTTTTATCAAAAGGGAAAAACACGCCATTTGACAATTACGCAGTAAAAGGTGACGTGCGTTATACGTTTGTAGGCGGAAAAATGGTTTATGAGAATACAGCATACTAGGAGGAAGAAAATATGATTAACAAATTAGTAGAAAATATTAAGAGAACGAAAGCGCCGATCGTAGTGGGATTAGACCCGATGTTAAACTACATTCCACAGCATATCCAAAAGAAAGCGTTTGCGGAATTTGGAGAGACATTGGAAGGAGCAGGGGAAGCCATTTGGCAGTTCAACAAAGAAATCATTGATAAGACATACGATTTAATTCCTGCGGTAAAACCACAGATTGCCATGTATGAACAGTTCGGTATTCCGGGACTTGTGGCATTTAAAAAGACAGTAGATTACTGTAAAGAAAAAGGTTTGGTAGTGATTGGGGACATTAAGAGAGGCGATATTGGTTCAACTTCTTCAGCGTATGCTGTAGGACATCTTGGTCATGTACAGGTTGGAAGCAAATCTTATGTTCCGTTTGACGAAGATTTTGCCACAGTTAATCCGTATTTAGGTTCAGACGGAATTAATCCATTTATTGATGTATGTAAGGAAGAAAATAAAGGATTATTTATTTTGGTGAAGACATCAAATCCGTCAAGTGGAGAATTCCAGGACAAACTTGTTGATGGAAGACCGTTATATGAATTGGTTGGAGAAAAAGTAGCACAGTGGGGCGAAAACCACATGGGTGATGAATACAGTTATATCGGTGCAGTTGTAGGTGCAACTTATCCGGAAATGGGAAAAGTTCTCCGAAAAGTTATGCCAAAATCTTATATTCTTGTTCCGGGTTATGGTGCACAGGGAGGACAGGGAAAAGACCTTGTACACTTCTTCAATGAGGACGGCTTAGGTGCAATCGTAAATTCTTCAAGAGGAATTATTGCTGCTTATAAACAGGAAGCATATGCTGAGTTTGGAGAAGAAAATTTCGCAGATGCATCAAGAAAAGCAGTTGAAACAATGATTGCCGATATTAACGGAGCGTTGGAAAACAGATAGGGGAGAACGAAAATGGAAAAGAGAGAAAAAGAAAGAGCAGTTGTCGTATCACAGGAACAGATAGCGACAGATATTTACAGTTTATGGCTTCGTGCAGAGGCTGCCGTTTCAGCAAAAGCCGGACAGTTTATTTCTATGTATACAAATGACAGCGGAAAATTATTGCCTCGTCCAATCAGTATCTGTGAAATTGACAAAGAAAATAAACAGTTACGGGTTGTTTACAGAGTTACGGGAGAGAATACGGGAACAGAACAATTTTCTAAACTAGTGTCAGGTGATGAAATTGAAATTTTAGGACCTCTTGGAAACGGTTTTCCGTTAAAAGAAAAGAAAGCGTTTTTGATTGGCGGGGGCATCGGTATTCCTCCGATGCTTGAATTAGCAAAACAGTTAGACGCAGAGAAACAGATTGTTGTTGGCTATCGTGATGAGTTGTTTTTAACAGAAGAACTTTCTGAAAATGGAGAAGTTTATGTGGCAACAGAAGACGGAAGTGCGGGAACGAAGGGAAATGTGTTGGACGCTATCAGAGAAAACGGATTGACGGCAGATATTATTTACGCTTGCGGACCTACACCGATGCTCCGTGCATTGAAAACATATGCCGAAGAAAATAATATCGAATGCTACATTTCCATGGAGGAAAGAATGGCGTGCGGAATCGGTGCCTGTCTTGCATGTGTATGTAAATCTAAGGAAAAAGACCATCACACAAACGTACATAATAAACGAATTTGTAAAGACGGTCCTGTCTTTTTGGCAACGGAGGTGGATTTATAATGAACACGAAAATAAATATTGCAGGAGTGGAATGGAAAAATCCGGTGACGACAGCGTCAGGAACATTCGGCTCAGGCGCGGAATTTGCGGAATTTGTTGATTTAAACAAAATCGGTGCCGTGACAACAAAAGGGGTGGCAAACGTTGCGTGGGAAGGAAATCCAACTCCACGTATTGCAGAAACATACGGTGGAATGATGAATGCTGTGGGTTTGCAGAATCCGGGAATCGATGTTTTCTGCAAAAGAGACATTCCGTTTTTACGTCAGTATGACACGAAGATTATTGTAAACGTATGTGGAAGAACGACGGAAGACTACTGTGAAGTCGTGGAACGATTATCTCATGAAGATGTGGATATGCTGGAAATTAATATTTCCTGCCCGAATGTCAAAGAAGGAGGAATTGCTTTCGGGCAAAATCCGAAATCAGCGGAGGAAATCACAAAAGAAATTAAAAAATATGCGAAACAGCCGGTGATTATGAAATTGAGTCCGAACGTAACGGACATTACCGAAATGGCAAAAGCGGTAGAAGCGGGCGGAGCAGATGCAGTTTCTCTTATTAATACATTGACGGGAATGAAAATTGATGTACATAAGAGAACATTTGCTCTGGCAAATAAAACTGGAGGAGTATCCGGTCCTGCAATCAAACCAATTGCAGTACGCATGGTTTACCAGACGGCAAACGCAATCAAACTTCCGATAATCGCAATGGGAGGAATTGCAACGGCAGAAGATGCAATCGAATTTATTTTAGCGGGAGCTACGGCGGTTGCAGTCGGAACAGCCAACTTCATCAATCCGTCCGTTACTATGGAAATTGCGGAAGGAATTGAACAATATATGAAACGATATGACTTTGAAAACATACGGGATATGGTTGGATTAGTGAAATAAATGTGAACGGGGACGTANNTACGTCCCCGTTCACATTTTTTTCACAAACTAAAGCGATTGTGTAAAAAATTATACCAAAAGGATAAAAAATACTACATACTTTATTGAGTGACAACGATAAAATGGTGACGAGAATATTATTTAAATAGGGAGGCGTGAGATATGAAAAGAAAAGTAGTGGCGCTGCTCACTGCCTTAACTTTAGTCGGGGGAATGGTTAGCCCATATGGTGTTGTGAAAACCCAGGCGGCATCAGAAGTTAAGACAGAGAAGGAAGCAGTGAAAAGCACAGAACGTAATGTCATTAATTTCAATACGGATTGGCGTTACAAGAAAGGAGACGTATCAGGCGGAGAAGCAGTAGATTTTGCCGATGAAGAGTGGGGATATGTCAATCTTCCTCATTCAACAACATTTTACACTGTGGAAAATAAAGATGCCTATCTCGGAATCAGTTGGTATCGAAAAGATTTCCAGGTAGATGAAAGTCTTAAAGGAAAGAAACTGCTTCTTACTTTTGAGGCTGCAATGCAGAAAGCCAATGTGTATATTAACGGGACAAAAGTGATGACACATGAGGGCGGTTACATTCCGTTCGTGATTGATATTTCTGACAAGGTAAATTACGGGACGGAAAATACAATTGCGGTAAAAATTGACAGCCGTGCAAATACGAGTTTCGCACCGGGTAAAGCACAGCCGGATTTCCAGTATTTCGGAGGAATTTACGGAAACTCGTACATTACCGTAACAGATGAACTTCACATTACTGATGCAGTTTAGGCAAATGAAACGGCGGGAGGCGGCGTATTTATTACGGCTCCTGAGGTGGCGAAAGACAAAGCCACAGTTAAAGTAAAAACACATGTGGAAAATGAAGGTAAAGAAAACAAAGAGACAACACTTCTTACGGAACCTTTAGATGAGGGCGGAAATGTTGTTGTATCAAAAGAAGATAAACTTTCTATTGAAAGCGGAAAAGCACAATACTTTAATCAATCTCTACAGGTAACAAATCCAAGATTATGGTCGCCGGATACACCTGAACTGTATACGGTGCGCTCCACCGTAAAAGCAGACGGTGTTGTGAAAGATACAATAGAAACAAAATATGGTATCCGAAAAGTAGAGTGGAAGAGAGACGGTCTTTACATTAACAATAAAAAGACTGATGTGGAAGGTGCAAACCTTCACGGAGAAACATATATGTTTGGTAATGCAATGCCGGACAATGCGATTTATGAGGAAGTAAAACGATTCAAAGAAAGCGGATTCGATATTATGAGAATGTCTCACTATCCTCATCGTCAGGCATACTATGACGCCTGTGATAAATATGGTGTTATGGTTGTTGAATGCCCGTCAGGGTGGCAGTATTTTAACAATACCGAGGCATTTAAGAATAGTACATACAGAGAATTACAGACAGATATCAGACATAAAAGAAATCACCCGTCAATTGTTGTGTGGGAATCCAGTTTAAATGAAACAGGTTACAATAAAGAGTGGGCAAAGGAAATGAACCGTATTGTAAAAGAAGAATATCCGGAGGACGGAGATATGTACGGATATACGGCAGGCTGCTATCATTGGGACGTCTGGGACATCGGTCTTTCCACTCCTCAGGCAGGTATTTTCGGTACGGGAAATGAGGGTGCTGAAAATCCAAAATACAAAGATAAATCGATGATTATTGCAGAGTACGGTGACTGGAATTATGGCGGTTCAGGTTCAACAACCCGTGTAACAAGAGAAGATAAAAATAACGCAGGGAAAAAAGGCGGCGATGAAGGAATGTTAATCCAGTCGGATAACATTCAGGAAAGTGTTCAGACAAACCGTTCCCGTGGAAAAAACTGGCTTGGAGCAGCTATGTATTGGGATTATGCGGACTATGCAGGATTTGATGCCGGTATTCTGACAAACTGTGGTGTTGTGGATTTGTACAGACTTCCAAAACACGGTGCATATTTCTTCCAGAGTCAGAGAGATGCCAGCGTCGATATGAGCCAATACGGAGTAAAAACAGGTCCAATGGTATATATTGCAAATACATGGGACGCAAAAGCAGATAAAGAAGTACGTATTTTCAGCAACTGTGATACGGTTGAGTTGTTCCTAAACGGTAAGAGTCTTGGCGAAAAAGGACATGATAAGACAACATGGGGACCACACGGAGACGGTGATCCGATGCACTATCCGCAAGATGGAGCAGGAAAAGAAATCAGCACAGATGCAATGAAAAATGCTCCGATTACATTTGACTTAGACAAATATGAGGCGGGCGAATTAAAGGCAGTCGGAAAAATTGACGGTAAAGAAGTTACAGAGTATATCAGAAAATCACCTGAAGCAGCTATGCAGATTCAACTTCGTCCGGAAAGCGACGCAAAAGTTCCGTTAGACGGAAGCAGTGCAAAACTTGTATGGATTGATATTACAGATAAAAACGGAACAGTTGTACCAAGCGCATATACAGATGTGAACTTAGAGGTAGAAGGTCCGGGACTTGTAGTAGGTCCAAAGACTGTTACAACAAAGGGCGGACAGCTTGCCGTATGGGTAAAAAGTAAACGAGGAAGCGGAGATATTACTTTAACGGCAACAAGTGAAAACTTAAAAGCAACATCGGTTGTTATTCCGACGAGTGAAGTGCAAGGCTTACCGGAAGTGCCGGAAGGCGGAGATGCAGATGAGTATGAAAATACAAAAGATGATGAAAACGCACAGGACGGCAACATTTTCTTAAATAAAGTTTCCAGAGCAAGTACGGAAAATACTCAAAATGGTAAACATGAAGTAAAAGAATATGGAAATGACGGAAATGACAATACGAAATGGTGTGCAAACAGCGGCTCATATCCACAATGGTGGGAAGTTGACTTAGGTGCATCTTATAAACTGGACACAATGAAACTGTCGTTTGAGACATCGGGAAGTGCTTACCATTACACAATCGCAGTTTCAGAAAATCCGATGACAGATGAAAACTATGCAAAAAATATTGTGATTGATAACAGCAAAGGAAGTACAGATACGGAACTGACATTTGAAAAAGGAAAAGTGCAGGGACGTTATGTGCGCGTGACATTTACGGAAGCAACAAATAATGAATGGGCAGTATTAAGAGATGTTTCCGGAACGGGAGAAACAGATAATCTTGCATTGAATAAACCGGTGACTGCAAGTTCTGTCAACACAGGTGTAGGAAATAAAGTGGAAAAAGCGGAATATGCGGTTGACGGAAAGATGGATACATGGTGGTGCGCAAAAGGCGGAGAAGGTACAAAAGACCACTGGATTCAGGTGGATTTGAAAGATACTTACAAACTTTCAGAAGTGAAAATTGCATTTGAGAAAGAAGATGCCGCATACAAATTCGTACTGCAGGGTTCAGTGGACGGAGTGCACTATAAAGATATCAAAAACTTTAGAGAAGGCGAAGGCTGTGGACAGGAAGTAACGGTTCAGTCTGATGATATTGTGCAATACTTAAGAGTATATGATATTACAACGAAAAACATGGTAAATCAGTGGCCTACTATTCGAGAGATCGAAGCCTATGGAGAAAAAGTAGATTACAAACTTTATAATGTATCAAGAGAAAAAGAAGCATTTGCATCTTCGTGTAAAGAAGGTTCAGAGCCGGGACATGGAAGCAACGGCGTTCCGGGCTGGTACTGGTATCCTGCAACTATGGGAGATGAATGGTGGTATATTGATACAAAAGGAATTTACGATTTGGATAATATCCAGATGACATGGAATGCAGAGGAAACACATAAATACATTATTGATATCTCAACAGACGGCAAGAATTGGACAACAGTTGCAGACAGAAGTGAAAAGGGAACAAATGAAATCATGCCATATGAAGCTGTGGAAGGAACAGCAAGATATATTAGAATGCGCTTACCGGCGGGAAGAACAACGGAGCAAGGTTTCGGTTTCTTTAACGCATATGCACCTGTTCCAACAGGACGTCAGGTAAAAGAAGTGAAAGCAACTGAAAAAGTAACTGCTTTTGTCGGAACAGAATTTGGAGAATTACAGTTACCAAAAGAAGTAGATGTAGTATTAGAAGACGACATTAAAACGACACTTCCGGTAAAATGGAATGAGGCAGACTACGATAAGACAAAAGAAGGTGAAACAACAATCAACGGAACTCTTACAGAAATCGAAGGAGTAAAAGTAGGAGAAGAGTTGAAAAATACGACGGTTGTTGTAGAACTGAAAAAAGACACGGAAGTTCCGGTAATTAAAAAACAACCTAAGTCACAGACTGTAGAGGTTGGAGAAAATGTTACATTTACAGTGGAGGCTGAAACAAATGACGGTGGAAACCTGACTTATCAGTGGCAGGTAAATAACGGTACAGATTGGCAGAATATTGAGGGAGCAACAACTTCATCTTACACAAAGGAAAATGTATCGTTAGAAGAAAACGGTATGAAATTCAGATGTCTCGTTGTAAATACAAAAGAAGGTATGGAAGCAAAGCAGGTGATTACAGACGAAGCGGTATTGACGGTAACGGAAAAACCAATTCAGGTAAATGAGATTGTATCGGTAGAAACAGTCCAAGATAAAGAAGTAGAATTTGGAACACCTGTATCTGCACTTGAACTTCCACAGACAGTAAAAGTACAGTTAGATAATAACGAAGAAAGAACACTTTCAGTACAGTGGGATACATCTTCGTATAACGGAAATGTAGCAAACACATATAAACTGTCAGGAGAATTGGATTTAACTGATGGCATTGCAAATACAAAAGGTTTGAAAGCAACTGTTGAGGTAACTGTAAAAGAAGAACCTGTAAAACCAGAAGTTGACAAAGAGGCATTAAAGGATATTATTGCAAAAGCAAAACACGAAGCGGCATCAGGAAAATACACAAACGAATCGGTATCTGCTTTAAATGAAGTGATTGCAAAAGCATGGGAAATTGTCGAAGACAAAGAGGCTACTGAGGAAGAGGTACAACAGGCAATCAAAGATGTAGAGAAGGCAATGAAAAACCTTAAGGAGAAAGAAACTGACGATAATAACAATGAGGGTAACGGCAATGAAGGTGAAGACCAAAATGGCGGCTTTCATGGAAACAACGGTGGAAATGGCAATGACAATAATGGTTCAGGAAACGGAAATAACGGACAAAATGGTCATGGCAATGGAACGAAAGTGCCGAAAACTTCTGATGATTTCCATATTCTTATTTGGTTAGCGGGAATGCTTGGAGCAATTAAAGTAATCAGCGGAAGAAGAAAATAAATATAGGGTTTAACCGGAAAACAGGGAGATTGTCGTGTGGCAATCTCCCTGTAATGGTCCTATGTCAAGA